>JAICUS010000501.1 GCA_025935735.1 Solirubrobacteraceae bacterium
AGGCCGCCGACTACGACGTCAAGAAGGCCGAGACGGGGATCATCTACATCGACGAGGTCGACAAGATCGCGCGCAAGGCCGACAACCCGTCGATCACCCGCGACGTGTCGGGCGAGGGCGTCCAGCAGGCGCTCCTGAAGATCCTCGAGGGGACGACCGCGTCGGTGCCGCCGCAGGGCGGGCGCAAGCACCCGCACCAGGAGTTCCTCACCATCGACACGACGAACATCCTGTTCATCTGCGGTGGCGCGTTCGCGGACCTGGACAAGGTCATCGAGCGGCGGATCGGCCACAAGGGCGTGGGCTTCGGCGCCAGCATCGAGTCGCGCGCGGACCGCGACATGGGCGAGCTGTTCGAGCGCTGCCTGCCCGAGGACCTCATGCAGTACGGGCTGATCCCGGAGTTCATCGGCCGCCTGCCGGTGACGTCGGCCGTGCACCAGCTCTCACGCGAGGACCTGATCACGATCCTGACCGAGCCGCGCAACGCGATCGTCAAGCAGTTCCAGCGCTTCTTCTCCTTCGACGGGATCGAGCTGGTGTTCTCCCAGGACGCGCTGCGCGCGGTGGCCGACAGGGCTTTGGAGCGCGAGACCGGCGCCCGCGGCCTGCGCTCGATCATCGAGGAGATCCTGCTCGAGGTGCAGTTCGAGCTGCCCTCCCGCCGCGACGTCAAGAAGTGCGTGGTGACCAAGGAGACCGTCGAGCGCGGCGTCAAGCCGACCCTGGTCACCGAGGCGCCGGAAGAGCCCGCCTCCGGCCGCGCCGCCAAGTCCGCCTAGCGCACGCGGAAGATGCGAGGCCTGCCGAGGTCGCGGATCCGGCCGGTGCGGGAGAGTGCGCGCGGCGTGAACTGGTAGCGGCCGGGGCGCAGGTGGGCGTGCCAGTGGATGACGTGGCGGCCGTGCTTGAACGTGCCGAGCGGGATGCGGCCGGCCGGCTTCAGGGTCGGCACGCGGCGGCCGAGCAGGCGGTGGTGGCCGACGACGCGCTGGACGAGCAGCCCGATCGGGACACGGGTGACCGGGTTCACCACGAGCGTGCCGAAGTCCGGGAGGCTCGTGACCACCAGCACCGGCTTCTCGTAGAGGCTGAGGTTGCCGGTGTCGAGCGTCGCCACGTGCCCGAGGTCGGTGCCGTCCGGGTCGAGCAGCGTCTGCGTCGCGGTGTCGAAGACGTAGACGCGCTCGTGGCCGTCGGCCTCGTCGCGGATGAACCCGACGTAGCGGCCGTCGGGCGTGAACGCCGGCCGGGTCTCGTCGCGCGAGCTGTTGACCAGCGGCGGCAGGTTCCCCCGGCCGAGCCCGCACGCGTCGCCGTTGTGGAGGAACAGCAGGCAATAGCCGATGTCGCCCTGCTGGAGCTGACCGGTCGCGTCGACGTGGCGGACGTCGTAGACCATGGTCTTCTTGCCGTTGGAGTCGGCGATCGACGGGTGGGCGAGGCTGAACGAGCTGTTGTTGACGGCGACCGGATCCGAGGTGAACCCGAGCCCCACCACGTTGACCTGGCCCCGGGCGACGCCGTTCGGCTGGGGGAGGAGGCGGCGGTAGGCGTACAGGCCGTTGCGATCGTCCGGCGCCCCCGGCGTCGGGTCGACCAGCTTCGAGTCCGGGAAGTCCTCGTTGCGGAAGAAGGACCCCGGCCCCGACCAGGCGAAGATCCCGAACCCCGTCGAGCCGGTCGACACCGCGCCGCCGTCCGGCCACATCGCCGGCGACGTGGGGTGCACGCTCTGGGCCGTGAACGCGTCGAAGAGGTCGCTCGTGACGCCGGTGGAGAGGTCCGTCTTGAGGATGCGGTCCGTGCCCGCGGCGCTGTCGACGCGCTCGAACGCGAGGTGCTTGCCGTCGGGCGAGATGCTCGGGTGGGTCTCGATGGCCGGCGTGTTCACGGCCGCCGGCAGCGCCAGCGACCCCCCGGTGCTCAGGTCGAGCAGCCCGACGTCGATGTCCGAGTGGCCGGGCGCGACGATCGGCGCGACGGCGAAGATGTCGGCCCGCGCCGGCGCGGCGACCAGGATCGCGAGTGCGACGGTCAGGAAAGCGGTTCGCACAGCGCGACTCTCTACGAACCCACCGGCGGCGTCAATGGGCTCCTAGACTCCGGCGGCGATGCTCGACCGCACGCGCTACGACCCGGCGGAAACCGAATCCCGCGTCTTCGCGCGCTGGTTCGAATCCGGCCGCTTCCACCCCGAGCCCAAGGGGACGGCGGCCGAGAACTACTCGATCGCCATCCCGCCGCCCAACGTCACCGGCGCGCTGCACATGGGCCACGCGCTCAACGGGTCGATCCAGGACACGCTGATCCGCTACCACCGCATGCGCGGCAAGCGGGCGAAGTGGATCCTCGGCACCGACCACGCGGGGATCGCCACGCAGACGCAGGTCGAGCGGCTGCTGGCGTCGGAGGGAACGAGCCGCGAGGCGATCGGGCGCGAGGCGTTCGTCGAGCGGGTGTGGCGCTGGCGCGAGCAGTACGGCTCGACGATCATCGACCAGTACAAGCGCCTGGGCGCCTCCTGCGACTACGCCGAGGAGCGCTTCACGCTCGACGAGGCGTACGTGCGCGCGGTGCTGACCGTGTTCGTCGCGCTCTACGAGAAGGGCCTGATCTACCGCGACAACTACATGGTCAACTGGGACCCGGGGTCGCGCAGCGCGATCTCCGACCTGGAGGTCGAGGACCGCGAGGTCACCGACACCTTGTACTCGATCGACTACCCGCTGGCCTCCGGCGGGGGCTCGATCACGGTGGCCACGGTGCGGCCGGAGACGATGCTGGGCGACACGGCGATCGCCGTGCACCCGAACGACGACCGCTACACGCGGCTGGTGGGGGAGACGGCGATCCTGCCGCTGGTCGGCCGCAAGCTGCGGATCATCGCCGACCCCTACGTCAAGCCCGAGTTCGGCACCGGCGCGCTGAAGATCACCCCGGGCCACGACCCCAACGACTTCGAGATCGGCCGCGCGCACGGGCTCGACGAGATCACGGTGATCGGCGAGGACGGCCGCATGACCGCCGCGGCGGGCGACCGCTTCGCCGGCCTGACCGCACTCGAGGCGCGCGAGAAGGTGGTGGCCGCGCTGCGCGAGGAGGGGCGGATCAGCCGCACCGAGCCCTACACGCACGAGGTGCCCTACTCGCAGCGCTCGGGCGAGCGGATCGAGCCGCTGATCTCGCTGCAGTGGTTCATGCGCATGGACGAGCTGGCCAGGCCGGCCATGGAGGCCGTCGAGGACGGCCGCGTGCGCATCCACCCCGAGGGCCAGCGCCGCCGCTACCTGCACTGGCTGGAGAACATCCGGCCCTGGTGCATCTCGCGTCAGCTGTGGTGGGGCCACCGGCTGCCCGTCTGGTACCGCGGCGCGGAGACCTACGTCGGCATGGATCCGCCCGAGGGTCCGGACTGGGAGCAGGACCCCGACGTGCTCGACACCTGGTTCTCCAGCGCGCTGTGGCCGTTCGCCACGCTCGGCTGGCCCGACCAGACGGCCGAGCTGCGCGCGTTCTACCCCACCGACGTGCTGCTGACCGCGCGCGACATCCTCTTCCTCTGGGTCGCGCGGATGGTGATGATGGGCCTGGAGTTCGCCGGCGACATCCCGTTCGACGACGTCTACGTCCACTCGGTCGTGCAGGCGCCGGACGGCCGGCGGATGTCCAAGTCGCTCGGCACCGGCATCGACCCGCTCGGGCTGATCGACGGCGGCGAGCGCCCGCCGGTCTTCTCTCAAGGCGGCGAGTTCCCCGCCTACGGCGCCGACGCCGTGCGCTTCGGCCTGCTCGCCATGTCCTCCACCCAGGACGTGCGCTTCAACGAGGAGAAGATCGCCCAGGGACGCCAGCTGGCCAACAAGCTGTTCAACGCGTCGCGGCTCGTGCTGCTGCGCGTCCCCGCGGGCCTGACCATGCCCGACGAGGCGCCGGAGCCGCTGACGGTCGAGGACCGCTGGATCCTCAGCCGGCTCCAGGCGGCGGAAGCCGAGCTGACCGACGCGATCGAGGCGTTCGAGTTCCACCGGGCGGTGCTCGGCCTCTACGACTTCGTCTACGGCGAGCTGTGCGACTGGTACCTGGAGATGCTCAAGCCGCGGCTCTACGAGGACGACAACGCCGCGACCTGCGCGTTCGCCCTGCACGTGCTGGCCGAGACGCTCGCGCTCGCGCACCCGGTGATCCCGTTCGTCACCGAGGAGATCTGGACCTACATGCCCGGCGCGGGCGGCGGGCTGCTGATGTGCCGCCGCTGGCCCACTGCCGACCCTGCGCGACTGGATGCAGGGGTCGAGGCCGAGATGGGGCGGGCGATCGACGCCACCAAGCTCCTGCGCACCTGGCGCGACAGCGTCGGCGCGGTGCCCGGCAAGGCCGTGCCCGGGCGGCTGGAGGCCGAGGGCTACGAGCGCGTCGCGGACCACGTCGCCCGGCTGGCCCGCTTCGAGTTCTCAGACGACGGCGGCGAGCCGGTGGCCACGGTCGGCGTCCCGGGCGGCAACGTCGCCGTGCTGGCCACCGACGCGGTCGACCTGGAGGCCGAGCAGCG
>JAICUS010000810.1 GCA_025935735.1 Solirubrobacteraceae bacterium
AGACCCTCGTGGGCGCCGGCTATGACCCCAAGCTCGCGTACTTCGAGTGCCTGCACGAGCTCAAGCTCATCGTCGACCTGATGTACGAGAAGGGCATCACCGGGATGCGCCACTCGATCTCCAACACGGCCGAGTACGGCGACCTCACCCGCGGCCGGCGGATCATCTCCGACGCCACCCGGCAGGCGATGCAGGACGTGCTGGGCGAGATCCAGTCCGGCGCCTTCGCCCGCGAGTGGATCGCCGAGAACCGCGCCGGCCAGGAGAACTTCCAGCGCATGCGCAACGAGCAGATGGGCCACCAGGTCGAGCGCGAGGGCAAGCAGCTGCGCTCGATGATGTCCTGGATCGACACGGAGTTCGAAGAGGGCTGAGCTAGTCTCAGACGCGCCATGGCGCCGAATCCGTACCTGAAGCAGTACCTGATGACCGCGGGCCCCACGCCCGTCCCGCCCGCCGTCTCGCAGGCGATGGCCACGCCGATGCTCTACCACCGCGCGCCCGCGTTCGTGGAGCTCTACGAGCGGGTGTTGGCCAAGCTGCCCAAGGTCTTCCAGACGGGCAACGACGTGCTGACGTTCGCGGCGAGCGGCTCCGGCGCGATGGACTCGGCGGCGGCGAACCTCATCCGCCCCGGCACGAAGGTCCTCGCCTGCGCGGCCGGCAAGTTCGGCGAGCGCTGGGTGGAGCTGGCGGAGGCCTACGGCGCCGACCTCGTCAAGTACGAGCCGGGCTGGGGCGAGCGGCTCGACCCCGCCGAGGTCGACCGCTTGGCCGAGGGCGTGGAGGTGGTGTTCGCCACGCTGAGCGAGACCTCGACCGGCGTGGTCAACGACATCCAGGCGATCGCCGAGGCGGTCAACCGCCGCGGCGCGCTCCTGGCCGTCGACGCCGTGTCCGGCCTGGGCGCGGCCGAGCTCAAGCAGGACGAGTGGGGCGTCGACGTGGTCGTCGCCGGCAGCCAGAAGGCGCTGATGATCCCGCCCGGGCTGGCGTTCGCGTCCGTCTCCCAGAAGGCGCTCGACTTCGTGGAGGCAAGGGTGGGTGGGCCGGCATTCCGCTACTACTTCGACTGGGTCAAGACGGCGAAGGCCCAGCGCAAGGGCAACTCGCCCTTCACGCCGGCGGTGCCGCTGTTCATGGGCCTCGACGTCGCGCTCGACCTGATCGAGGAGGAGGGCCTGCACAACGTCTTCGCCCGCCACGACCTGCTGGCCCGCGCCACCCGCGCCGGCGCGGCCGGGATGGGCCTCGAGCTCTACGGCAACCCCGACGAGCGCTCCACCGTGGTCACGGCGATCGAGCTTCCGCAGGACGTCGACGGCGGCAAGGTCCCCGGTGCGCTGCGCAAGCTCGGGATCACGGCCAACGGCGGCCAGGACCACCTGAAGGGCCGCATCCTGCGCATCGCCCACTGCGGCTACTTCGGCGCGTTCGACATCCTGACCTCGCTCTCCGGCCTGGAGATGGTGCTCGCCCAGCTCGGCCACGACGTCGAGCACGGCGCGGGCGTCGGCGCCGCGCAGAAGGTGTTCCTCGAGGCCGGCGTCCCCGCCGCGGCATGACCCTCACCGAGCCGTTCCGCGTCCTGGTCGCGGAGAAGATCGCCGACACCGGCGTGGCGATGCTGCGCGAGCGCTTCGACGTCGACCTCGGCACCGACTGGACCCGCGACGAGCTGCTCGAGCGCATCGGCGGCTACCACGGGATGCTGATCCGCTCGGCCACCAAGGCGGACGCGGAGCTGATCGAGCGGGCGCGCAACCTGCGGGTGATCGGCCGGGCCGGCGTCGGCGTGGACAACGTCGACCTCGACGCCGCGACGGCCGCCGGGATCACCGTCGTCAACGCCCCGACCGGCAACACCATCGCGGCCGCGGAGCACACGCTGGCGCTGCTGTCCGGCGTCGCCCGCAGGATCGCGGCCGCCGACGCGTCCGTCCGGCGCGGCGAATGGAAGCGCTCACAGTTCACCGGGCTCGAGCTGCGGGGCCGGACCCTCGGGATCGTCGGCCTCGGCAAGATCGGCCAGGCGATCGCCACCCGAGCGACGGCCATGGAGATGGTCGTCCTCGCGTCCGACCCGTTCGTCACGGCGGAGCAGGCGGCACTCCACGGCGTC
>JAICUS010000055.1 GCA_025935735.1 Solirubrobacteraceae bacterium
CGGCCGCGGATCGACGTGACCGTCCGCATCTCCGGCTTCTTCCGCGACGCCTTCCCGCACCTCGTGAACGTGCTCGACGACGCGGTCACCCTGGTGGCGGGCCTCGACGAGCCACTCGATCTGAACTTCGTCCGCAAGCACGCGCTGGCGGACCAGGCGGAGCTGCTGGGCGAGCTGGACGCGGACGCCGCCTGGCGGCGGGCCACCGCGCGCGTGTTCGGCGGCCGGCCCGGGACGTACGGGACCGGCATCCTCCAGCTGGTGGACGTGCGCAACTGGCGCGACGACGCCGACCTCGCCGAGGTCTACGAGGCCTGGGGCGGCCACGCCTACGGCCGCGGGCTCGGTGGCGTCGAGGCCCGCTCGGCCATGCGCCGGCAGTTCGCCCGGATCGACGTCGCGGTCAAGAACGTCGACAACCGCGAGCACGACCTGCTCGACTCCAGCGACTACTTCGCCGAGCACGGCGGGATGATCGCCTACGTCCGCCACCTGGCCGGCGCGGACCCGAAGGCGGTGATCGGCGACTCCTCGGACCCGTCGAAGCCGGCCGCGCGGTCGCTGAGCGAGGAGGCGCGGCGGGTGTTCCGCTCGCGCGTCGCCAATCCCCGCTGGATCGCCTCGATGATGCGCCACGGCTACAAGGGCGCGTTCGAGCTCTCGGCCACCGTCGACTACCTGTTCGGCTACGACGCCACCGCCGGTGTGGTCGAGGACTGGATGTACGAGTCGGTCACCCAGCGCTACGTCGGCGCGGACGAGGTGCGCGACTTCCTGCGCCGCTCGAACCCCTGGGCGCTGCGGGCGATCGCCGAGCGGCTGCTCGAGGCGTCCGAGCGCGGGCTGTGGGCGGCCGAGGACGCGTCGCTGGAGCTGCTGCGCGAGGCGTATCTCGAGGTCGAGGGCGAGCTCGAGGAGGCGTCGGCGTGAACTTCCCGTTCAGCGCGATCGTCGGCCAAGGCGATCTCCGGGAGGCCCTGCTGGCCTGCGCGGTCGAGCCGGCGATCGGCGGCGTACTGGTGCGCGGCGAGCGCGGGACGGCCAAGACGACCGCGGTGCGCGGACTCGCCCCCTTGCTGCCGCCGATCCGCGTGCGCGAGGGCGACCGCTACTCGGCCGACCCGGACGGCGAGCCCTCGCCCGACGGCGGCGGCGCGGTGGCCGAGCGGCCGGTGCGGCTGGTCGAGCTGCCGGTCGGCGCGACCGCCGACCGCGTGCTCGGCACGCTCGACCTCGAGCGCGCGCTGACCGCGGGCGCGCACGCGTTCCAGCCCGGGCTGCTGGCCGCCGCCCACCGCGGGATCCTCTACGTCGACGAGGTCAACCTGCTGCCCGACCACCTCGTCGACGTGCTGCTCGACGCCGCCGCGCTGGGCCGCAACCACGTCGAGCGCGACGGGCTCTCGGTCGCCCACGCCGCGCAGTTCCTGCTGGTCGGCACGATGAACCCGGAGGAGGGCGACCTGCGGCCGCAGCTGCTCGACCGCTTCGGGCTCTCGGTCGAAGTCGCCGGCGACCCGGACCCGGCCGTGCGCGTGGAGATCGTCCGCCGCCGGCTGGCCTTCGACGCGGACCCGCCGGCGTTCGCGGCGCGCTTCGCCGCCGATGAGCGCGAGCTGGCCGCGCGGGTGGCCGTTGCCCGGGAGCGGCTGGCGGACGTCCGCCTCGCGGACCGCACCCTGCTGCTGATCGCCGGCCTGTGCGCCCGCCTCGGCGTCGACGGCCACCGCGCCGACATCGTCTGTGCCCGCACCGCCCGCGCCCTCGCGGCGCTCGACGGGGCGGACGAGGTGGACCGCGACCACGTTCGCCGCGCCGCCCGCCTCGCGCTGGCCCACCGCCGCCGTCGCGGGCCGCTGCAAGAGCCGGGCCTGGACGACGCCGAGCTGGATGCAGCGCTGGACGAGAGCGACGACCCCGAGCCGGACCCGTCGCCGAACGGCACGCCACCCCGCGGCGGCGCCCCGACCTCGGCGAACGGCGCTTCGAGGGACGCACCGGCCGAAGGCGCCCCCGCGAGCCGCGACTCGGCACCGGCCGACAGCGCACCGAGGGAGGCGCCCGCGGACGACGACCGCGCGTACCGCGCCGAGGCGCCGGCCGTCCCGCGCAACGACCCGCCCGCGCCCGCCGGCCGGGCGCCTCTGCTCGCGCTCGCGGGCGTCGGCCGCGGCGCGTCCGGCCGCCGCAGCCGCGCGGCCGGCGGCCCGCCCGTGGACAGCCGCGAGCGGGCCGGCGCGGTCGTCGACCTGGCCGCGGCCGCCACCCTGCGCGCCGCCACGGCCCGCCGGGCGATCGCCGGCGGTGAGGCGCTCGCGCCCGCCGACCTGCGCGAGCACGTGCGCGCCGGGCGGGAGGGCAACCTGGTGGTGTTCTGCGTGGATGCGTCGGGGTCGATGGGCGCGCGGCGGCGGATGGCGCGCGTCAAGGGCGCGATCCTCGGGCTGCTCACCGACGCCTACCAGCGCCGCGACCGCGTCGCGCTGATCACGTTCCGGGGCGACGGCGCCGAGCTCGTCCTGCCGCCGACCGGCAGCGTCGAGCGCGCCGCACGCCACCTGGCCGCGCTGCCCACGGGCGGCCGGACGCCGCTGGCCGCCGGCCTGGGCGAGGCCGAGCGGCTCATCCGCGCCGAGGCCCGGCGCGACCCGACTCGCCGGGCGCTGGCGGTCGTGGTCACCGACGGCCGCGCCACGCAGCGCCCGGAGGCGCTGGCGGCCGCGCACCGGCTCGGCCGGGCCGCCGCCGGCGTGATCGTGTTCGACGGCGAGCAGGGGCCGGTGCGGCTCGGGCTCGCCGGCGCGCTCGCCGAGGCGGCCGGCGGGCGCCTTCTCCCCCTGTCCGCGCTGGAGGCCGCATGAGCACTGTCGACGTCCCGCACACCCCCGACGATCGCGGCAGCGCGGAGCCCAAGCGCCGCAAGCCGCGCGACCGGCCGCTGCTGATCGTGCTCACCGGCCACGGCAAGGGCAAGTCGACCAGCGCGTTCGGGATGCTCATGCGCTCGTGGGCGCGCGGCTACCGCTGCGGCGTCTTCCAGTTCGTGAAGTCCGGCAAGTGGAAGGTCGGCGAGCTCAAGGCCGCCCAGACCCTCGGCGGCATCGACTGGGAGAAGATGGGCGACGGCTGGACCTGGATCTCCAAGGACCTCGAGGAGTCGGCCGACAAGGCGCGCGCCGGCTGGGAGGAGGTCAAGAAGCGGATCGCCGAGGAGCGCTACGAGTTCCTGCTGCTGGACGAGCTCACGTACGCGATCAAGTACGGCTGGATCCCCGAGGACGAGATCGTCACGACGCTGAAGAACCGCCCCGGCTTCCAACACGTCGTGGTCACCGGCCGGGACGCCTCCCCCGGGCTCGTCGCCGCGGCCGACCTCGTCAGCGAGGTGGTCAAGGTCAAGCACCCGATGGACCAGGGCATCCGCGCCCAGCAGGGGATCGAGTGGTGATCCCGCGGCTCGTCATCGCCGGGACGAGCTCGGGCGCGGGCAAGACGACCGTGGCGACGGGGCTGATCGCCGCGCTGGCCGGCCGCGGCGCCAAGCCCGCCCCGTTCAAGGTCGGCCCGGACTTCATCGACCCGAGCTACCACGCGCTGGCCGCCGGACGCCCCGGCCGCAACCTGGACGCCTTCCTGTCCGGCCCGGAGCTGATCGCGCCGCTGCTGCGCCACGGCTCCGCCGGCGCCGGGATCGCGGTGGTCGAAGGCGTGATGGGCCTCTACGACGGCGCGTCCGGCCGGGGCGAGCTGGCCTCCACCGCGCACGTGGCGAAGCTGCTCCGGGCGCCCGTCGTGCTCGTCGTCGACGCGGCCGCGATGGCCCGCAGCGTGGCGGCGATCGTGCACGGCTACAAGACCTTCGACCCCGAGGTGAACGTCGCGGGCGTGATCCTCAACCGGGTCGGCGGCGACTTCCACGCGGCGCTGCTGCGCGACGCGCTGGACGGCACGCCGGTGCTGGGCGCGCTCCCGCGCGACGAGGGCCTCGCGGTGCCGGAGCGCCACCTCGGCCTCGTGCCCGTGGCCGAGCGCGAGCCTCGCGCGCGAGAGACCATCGACCGGCTCGGTACGGCCATCGCCGCCCATTGCGACCTCGAGGCGCTGGAGGCGCTGGCCCGCAGCGCTCCGGAGCTGCCCGGCCCGGCCTGGTCGCCCGCTGAAGACGGCCCACCCGCCCCGCCCGCGCGGATCGCCATCGCCCGCGGCCCGGCGTTCTCGTTCCACTACGAGGAGAACCTCGAGCTGCTGCGGGGGGCGGGCGCGGAGCTCGTCCCGTTCGACCCGCTGAGCGACGAGGCGCTCCCGGACGCCCAGGCACTGATCCTGGCCGGCGGCTTCCCCGAGGTGTTCGGGGCCGAGCTGTCGGCCAACACGCGGCTGCGCGACGAGATCGCCGCGTTCGCCGGCCCGGTCCTCGCCGAGTGCGGCGGGCTCCTCTACCTGGCCCGCGAGCTCGACGGCCATCCGATGTGCGGCGTGCTCGATGTGAACGCGCACATGACGCCGCGGCTGACCCTCGGATACCGCGAGGCGACCGCGCGCGCCGACCACCCCGTCTGGCCTGTGGGAACGCTCGTGCGAGGCCACGAGTTCCACCGCTCGCGGGTCACCCCGGAGGGCGGCGCCTGGGAGCACGCGCGGGGCCGCGAGGGGCACGTCCAGGGCCTGGTCCACGCCTCCTACCTGCACACGCACTGGGCGGCCACGCCGGAGGTCGCGCGCCGCGTGGTCGCCGCCGCGGCGCGGGAGGCGCTGGTGTGAGGCTGATCGGCGTCGGCGTCGGTCCGGGCGACCCGGAGCACCTCACGCTCAAGGCCCTGCGCGTCCTGCGCACGGCCGACCGCGTGTTCGCGCCCGCGGGCGGCCGCGCGGCGGCGATCGTGGCCGAGCACGTGAGCGTGTCCCCGCTCGAGTTCGCGATGACCGACGCGGGCGCCCGCGACGAGCACTGGGACCGCGCCGGCGCGGCCATCGCCGAGGTGGCCAGGACCGGGACCGCCGCCTTCGCCACCCTCGGCGACCCGAATCTCTACTCCACGTTCGCGTATGTTGCCGAGACTGTTCGCAATCTCGTTCCCGAGATCGTGATCGAGATCATTCCCGGGATCACTGCCATGCAGGATCTCGCCGCCCGCTCAGGAACCGTGCTCGCCGAGGGCACCGAGCGGCTCGCGCTGGTCCCCTACACCGCCGGCGACGATCCGCTCCGGGCCGCGCTGGAGAGCTTCGACACCGTCGTCGTGTACAAGGGCGGCCGGCAGCTGCCGCAGCTGCTGGAAGCGGTCCGCGACGCCGGCGCGCTGGACCGCGCCGTCTACGGCGAGCAGCTCGGGCTGCCCGACGAGCGCGTCGGCGCGCCCCGCGACGGCGCCGGGCCGTACATGTCGACCGTGATCGTCCCCGCCGCCCGCGAGCGCCGCGGAGGCCGGATATGAGCGGCTCCGCCCACGGCGCCGAGCCCGAGGCCGTCGTCGAGACCGCCCTGCACCGCGCGCCGGCCGAGTGCAAGGTCCTCGCGACGGGCGTCTTCATCGTCGCCGTCGCGCTCGTCCCCCGCGGACCCGTGTTCTGGCCGTTCGCAATCGACGCCGCGCTGCTGGCGCTCGTCGCCGTCGCCGCGCAGACCTCGCCGCGGCTGCTGGCCGGCCGGCTGGCCATCGAGGCGCCGTTCGTATTGTTCGTGATCCTGTTGCCAATCGTGTCCGGCCGCGCGGGGCTGTGGCTGGCGCTGGGGATCCTGTGCAAGGCGACGCTCGCCGTGCTCGCCACCGGCGTGCTCGCCTGGACCACGCCGGCGCCGGACATCCTGCGCGGCGCCGAGCGGCTCGGCGCCCCCCGGCAGCTCACCGCGATCGCCGGCTTCGCGCTGCGCTACCTCCAACTGCTGCTCGACGAGCTGCGCCGGATGCGGCTCGCCCGTGCCCAGCGCGGCGACGACGCCCGCTGGCTGTGGCAGGCGCAGAGCCTCGGGCACACGCTCGCGGCGCTGACCGTGCGCAGCTTCGAGCGCGGCGAGCGCGTCCACGCGGCGATGCTGGCCCGCGGCTATGACGGTCGCATGCCGGTGCTCGACCTCGCGCCGCGCGCGCCGGCGCTCGCCTGGCCGGCCGCGCTCGTCCTGCCGGTCGCGGCGCTCGCCGTGCTGGCCGCCGCCCGGGGGTGGATGTGAGCGCGGCGCTGCTGGTCGTCGGGCACGGCTCGCGCGACGCCGACGGCGTCGAGGAGTTCTGGCAGCTGGCCGAGCACGTCCGCGAGGCGGCGGCCGAGCTGCCCGTCGGCTTCGGCTTCATCGAGCTGACCGAGCCGCTCGTGGACGCCGGGATCGACGAGCTGGTGGCCCGCGGGAGCACCGACGTGGTGTCGATCCCGCTCGTGTTGCTGGCCGCCGGGCACCTCAAGAACGACGGTCCCGCCGCGCTGGCCCGGGCGCGCATGCGCCACCCCGGCGTGGCGTTCCGCATGGGGCGCGACCTGGGCATCGACCCGGCCGTGCTGGCCGTGACGGAGGAGCGGGCGCGCGACGCGCTGGGCGACGCCGGCCCGGCGGACACCGCGGTCGTGCTCGTGGCCCGCGGATCCAGCGACCCCGACGCCACCTCCGACCTCTTCAAGCTCGCGCGGCTGCTGGCCGACAAGCGCGGCCTCGGCCTCGTCGAGCCGGCGTTCGCCGGCGTGGCCAAGCCCACCGTCACCGAGGCGCTGGAGCGCTGCCGGCGCCTGGGCGCGCGGCGGATCGCCGTGGTCCCGTTCTTCCTGTTCACCGGCATCCTCGTGCCGCGGATCTACGCCGAGGCGGCCGACTGGGCGCTCGAGCATCCCGACATCGATGTGCGGGCCGGCGGGCACCTCGGGCCGGACCGGCGGCTCGCCCGGGTCGTGCTCGAGCGCTACCGCGAGGCGCTGACCGGCCCGGTGCGCATGAACTGCGACCTCTGCACCTATCGCGTGCGGCTGCCCGGCTACGAGGACAAGGTCGGGATGCCGATCTCGCTCACCCCGCACGGCGACGGTCCGGCCCGCGGGCGCCGCCGCGTGCGCCGGGCGACGCGGGCGCCGCTGCCGCCGCCGGCCATCCCGCGGCCCGCGCCGGCGACCGCGGTCCCCGAAGGCGCGCCGCCGGCCCTGGAGCTGCGCGGCCTGCACTACGCCTACCCCGACGGGACGGCCGCGCTGGCCGGCGTCGACCTGCGCCTGGCGCCCGGCGAGCGGCTCGCCGTGCTCGGGCCCAACGGGGCCGGCAAGACGACGCTGGCACTCGCTGCCTGCGGCGCGCTCGAGGACCTCGGCGGCACGGTCGAGGTCGGCGGCGAGACCCGACCGCGCGCCGAGCTGCGCCGCCGCGTCGGGATCGTCTTCCAGGACCCCGACGACCAGCTGTTCATGCCGACCGTCGAGGCCGACGTCGCCTTCGGGCCGGCCAAGCAGGGCCTGCGGGGCGACGCGCTGCGCGGGCGCGTGGCCTCCGCGCTGGACGCGGTCGGCCTGACCGGATTCGGCTCGCGGGCGCCGCACGCTTTGAGCGCCGGCGAGCGCCGGCGGGCGGCGATCGCCGGCGTGCTGGCCTGCGAGCCCGACGTGCTCGTGCTCGACGAGCCGACCGGCGCGCTGGATCCCGCCGCCCGGCGCGAGCTGCTCGACGTGCTGGTGTCGCTGCGGATCGCCGTCCTGCTGGTCACCCACGACCTCCCCTACGCGCTCGAGCTGTGCCCGCGCGCGGTCGTGCTCGACCGCGGCCAGGTGGTGGCCGACGGGCCCGCGCGCGAGATCCTGTCCGACGCCGGGTTCATGGCCGCCCACCGGCTGGAGCTCCCGGCCGGCTTCAACCCGCTGGCGGCATGACGGGCTCGCTGCGCATCGTCGGCCTCGGCCCGGGCGACCCGGCGCTGCGGACGGTCGCCGCCGAGCGGGCCGTCCGCGAGGCGGACGTCGTCGTCGGCTACGCGCCCTACGTCGACCAGTGCGCCGACCTGCTCGACGGCCAGGAGGTGCTGCGCGGGCGGATGGGCGAGGAGGAGGCTCGCGCGCTCGAGGCCGTGCAGCGCGCCGCGGCGGGGGCCCGGGTGGCGCTCGTGTCGAGCGGCGACGCGGGCGTCTACGGCATGGCGGCCCGCACGCTCGCCGCGGCGGCCGGCGTCGAGGTCGAGGTGATCCCGGGGGTGACCGCGGCGCTCGCGGTGGCGGCGCGGGTGGGCGCGCCGCTGGCCGACGACTGGGCCAGCCTCTCGCTGTCGGACCTGAGCCTGCCCTGGGATTCCGTGGCCCGGCGGCTGTCCGCGCTGGCCGCGTCCGGGATCGCCCTCGCGCTCTACAACCCGCGCTCGCGCACCCGGCCGCTGGAGCGCGCGCTGGCGGTGCTGCGCGAGCACCGGGCGCCGGACACGCCGGTGATCGTGGCGACGGACGTGGCCCGGCCGGACGAGTCGATCGTGGCGACGACGCTCGGCGCGCTCGACCCGGAGGCGGTGACGATGCGCTCGCTGCTGCTCGTGGCCGGGGACACCACATGCTGGGCCGGCCGCTGGCTGATCGCGACGAGGGCCGCGGCGTGACCGTGCACCTCGTCGGCGCCGGACCCGGCGACCCGGCGCTGCTCACGGTCGCGGCGGTGGAGCTCTTGCGCGCCGCGCGCGTGGTGGTCTATGACCGCCCGTCGATGGACGCCATCGTCGCCCTCGCCCCCGCGGACGCCGAGCGCCACTGCGTGGGCCGCGCGCCGGGGCAGCGGGCGCTGAGCCAGGACGAGGTCAACGCGCTGCTGGTCGAGCTCGGCCGCACGCGCGACGTCGTCCGGCTCAAGAGCGGCGACCCGTTCGTGGCCTCGCGCGGCGCCGAGGAGGCGGCGGCGCTGCGAGAGGCGGGGATCGCGGTGCGGGTCGTCCCGGGAGTGTCCGCGGCGCTCGCCGCCCCCGCCGCGGCCGGCATCCCCCTGATGCTGCGCCAGCTCTCCGTGACCGCCACCTTCGTCGACGGCAACGCCGACCCCGCGCACGCGGAGCCGCCCGACTGGCCGGCGCTCGCCCGGCTCGGCGGGACGCTGGTGATCCTCACCGGCCGCGGGCGCATCCGGCGTACGGCGGCCGCGCTGATCGCCGGCGGCCGCGACCCCGCGACGCCCGTGGCGGCCATCAGCGCCGCCGGCCGCCCGGAGCAGCGCGTCCTTCGCGGCACCCTCGCCAACCTTCCCGCCCCGCTGCCGCCGCCGGTCACGTTCGTGGTCGGCCCGGCCGCCGCCCTGGACCTCTGCGCCCCCGACCCCCTCGCGAGCTCGTGCACATCCCCGACGGCTTCCTGACCGGCGAGGCCATGGCGATCGGCGCCGTCACCGGGGCGGCCGGGGTCGCCGTCTGCCTGCGCGGCGCCGCCCGCTCGGCGCGTGAGCGCGACCTGCCGCTGGCCGGACTCGCCGCGGCGTTCTTCCTCGTCGGCGACGCGCCGATGGTGCCGATCACGATCGGCACCCAGGGGCACCTGCTCGGCGGCACGCTGGCGGTCGCGCTGCTCGGGCCGTGGCTCGGCGGGCTGACGATCGCGGTGGTGTGCATGATCCAGGTCCTCCTGGGCGACGGCGGGCTCACCGGGCTCGGGCTGACGATCACGAACCTCGCGCTGGTGCCGGCGTTCGTCGGCTACCCGCTGATCCTGGGGCTGCGCCGCGTGCTCTCGGTCCCGGCCGCCTGTGCCGCCGCGGCGGTGGCCGACGTGATGCTGGCCGCGCTGATCTTCACGGGCGAGGTGATGCTCGGCGCCGCGGTGCACATCAACAAGGGGGCCCTCGCCGCCTCGACGCTCGGCGCCTACGCGGTGATCTCGGTGGTGGAGGCGACGATCACCGCGCTGATCGTCCGCGCGCTGCTGGCCGTGCGGCCGGACCTCGTGCGCGTGGCGCGGCGAAGGGCCGGGGCGTGAGCGGCGGCGTCGCCTTCGTCGGCGCCGGCCCGGGCGCGCCGGACCTGCTCACGCTGCGCGCCGTGCGCGTGCTGGGCGAGGCCGACGTGGTCGTCTGGGCGCGCTCGCTGGTGGACGAGGGCGTGCTCGCCCACGCCCGCCCCGGCGCCGAGCTCGTGGCCTCCGACGACAAGACGTTCGAGGACGTCCTGGCCATCTACGCGCGCGCCGCCGGCGAGGAGCTGCGGGTCGCGCGCGTGCACTCGGGCGATCCGACGCTCTACGGCACCCTGCACGAGCAGCTGCGGGCCTGCCGGGAGCTCGGCCTCGACGTGGAGATCGTCCCCGGCGTGTCCTCGCTGGCCGCCGCGGCCGCCGCGCTCGGCCAGGAGCTGACCGTGCCGGACGTGTCGCAGTCCTTGATCCTCACCCGGCGGGCGCAGCGCACGTCGATGCCGGCCAACGAGCGGCTGGAGGACTTCGCCGCGCACGGGACGACGATGGCGCTGTTCCTCTCGGTCCGCCGCCCGCGCGAGCTGCAGGCCGACCTGCTGGCCGGCGGCTACGCGCCGGACACGCCGTGCGCGGTCGTCTACCGGGCGAGCTGGCCGGACGAGGTCGTGTTCCGCTGCCCGCTGGCGGAGCTCGGGGAGCGGGTGCGTGCGGCGCGGATCACCACGCAGGCCCTCGTGCTCGTCGGCCCGGCGCTGGGCGCCGCGGCGGACGCGGGGCGCTCGCACGTCTACGACGCCGGCTACGGGCACCGCTACCGCCCGCTCGGCCGCCCGGACCGCTACCGGAAGCGGGCCGAGTGAGCCGGATCGCCGTCCTGGGCGTCTCGGACGGCCGCGTCCCACCGGGGACCGAGCACCTGCTCGCGGGCGCCGACGTGGTGGCCGGCGGCCGGGCGGTGCTGGACGCGCTGGCACCGTCGGGCGCGCGCCAGGTGGTGCTCGGGGCGGGCATCGGCGGCGCGATCGCCGAGATCGCCGGCGAGCGCGGATCGGTCTGCGTGCTCGCATCGGGCGACCCCGGGTTCTTCGGCGTCGTGCGGGCGCTGGGCGCGGCGGTGGGCCGCGAGCGGCTGGAGGTGCACCCGGCGCCGTCCTCGGTCGCGCTCGCGTTCGCTCGGCTCGGGCTGCCCTGGGACGACGCGCTCGTCGTGTCCGCGCACGGCCGCGACCCGCTGCCGGCGCTGCACACCGCGCTGGCGCATCCGAAAGTGGCGGTGCTGACCGAGCCGCGGGCGCCTGCGGCGGAGATCGTGGCCGGGCTCGCCGGGTCCGGCCGCACGGTCACGGTGGCCGAGGCGCTGGGCACGCCGGCCGAGCGCATCCGCACCGGGACGCCGGAGGAGCTCGCGGGGCTGGAGATCGCCGAGCCCAACGTGGTGCTGGTGCACGACGAGCCCCCGCGCGAGCGGCCGCGCTCCTGGGCGCTGCCCGAGGAGGCGTTCGAGCACCGCGCGGGGATGATCACCAAGGCCGAGGTCCGCGCGGTCGCGCTGGCCGCGCTCGGGCCGGGCACCGGCGACCTGGTCTGGGACATCGGCTGCGGCAGCGGCTCGGTGGGGATCGAGTGCGGCCGGCTCGGCGCGGCCGTCGTCGCGGTCGACGCCGACCCGGACGCGATCGAGCTGACCCGGCGCAACGCGGAGGCCTACGCGGTGCGCGTGCGCACGGTCCTCGGCAGCGCCCCGCCCGCGCTCGTCGACCTGCCCGACCCTGACGCCGCGTTCGTCGGCGGCGGCGGCACCGCGCTGCCGGCGATCCTGGCCGAGGCCGCCGCCCGCACCCGCCGCGTCGTCGTGACCACGGTCGCGCTCGTCGAGCGGATCGGCCCGGCCATCGACCGCCTCACGGCCCACGGCCTCGACGTCAGCGCCACCACCATCCAAGCGAGCCGCCTCCGCCCCCTCCCCGGCGGCCACCGCCTCGCCGCCGAGAACCCGGTCACCGTCGTCGTGGGACGCCGGCTGTGAGCGCCGAGCCGTCCACCGCCACCGGCCCGTCGCGGCCCGCCGGCGCATCGCCCGCCGGCTCGCGCGCCGCCATCCCCGGCGCGCCGCCGGCCCCCACCGCCGACGCATCGCCCTCCGCCGCGCTCGTGGTCGGCGCCGGCTGCAGCCGCGGCTGCCCGCCCGCGGAGCTCGCGGAACTCGTCGACGCGGCGCTCGCCGGCGTCGACGGTGAGGTCGTGGCGGTGGCGACGATCGACCGGCGCGCGCAGGAGCCGTGCGTGGTCTCGCTGGCGCGGGCGCGCGGCGTTCCGCTACGCGTGCACCCGGCGGCCGCGCTGGCGGACGTGCCGGTGCCGACCCCGTCTTCCGTCGTCGCCACGCACGTGGGCACGGCGAGCGTCGCGGAGGCGGCCGCGCTGCTCGCCGCCGGGCCGGGGGCGCGGATCGCCGTGGCCAAGCGGCGCTCGGCGCACGCGACGTGCGCGATCGCTGAGGTGGCGCCGTGGCGCGGGTGATCCACCCGATCGAGGCCGAGAGCTACCGCATCCTGCGCTCGCGCATCGACCTGAGCCACCTGCCGCCGCTCTCCCGCGCCGTGGCGGAGCGGGTCATCCACGCCTCGGCGGACCTGTCGTTCGGCGACTCGCTCGTGCTGGACGAGGCGGCGCTGCAGCGCGGCCGGAACGCGCTGGTTGCCGGCGCGCCGGTCTACTGCGACGCGCGCATGGTCGCGGCCGGGCTGACCACGCTCTCGCCGCGGGTCACGCTCGACGACCCGCGCGCGCGATCCTCGGCCGGGCTCACCCGCTCGGCGGCGGCGATGCGGCTCGCCGCTGAAGAGGCGCCGCCGGGCGCCGTGTGGATCGTCGGCAACGCCCCCACCGCGCTGGCCGAGCTGCTCTCCCGCCCGCCGGCGGACCCGGCGCTCGTCGTCGGCCTCCCGGTGGGCTTCGTCGGCGCGGCCGAGGCCAAGGCCGCCCTCGCCGCGTCCGGCCTGCCCTGCCTGACCAATTCCGGCGAGCGCGGCGGCTCGGCCGTCGCCGCCGCGGCCGTCAACGCGCTGCTGTACCACGAATGACCCTCACGCTCGTCCTCGGCGGCCGCCGCAGCGGCAAGAGCGCGTACGCCGAGCGCCTCCTCGACGGCGGCGCCTACCTCGCCACCGGCGCGGCGACCGACGCCGAGATGGCCGAGCGCATCGCCGCCCACCGCACCCGCCGCAGCCCCGCCTGGACCACCATCGAGGTGACCGACGACCTCGCCGCCGCCCTGGCCGAGGCGGGCGACCGGCCCATCCTGCTCGACGGCCTCGGCGCCTGGATCGCCGGCGTGATGCACCGCCGCGGCGCGTTCGGGGCCGCGGCAGCGACCGGCGCCGCGGACGCGCGCGGCGGGAGCGCGGCGGAGACCGGCGCCGCAGACGCGTCCGGCAGGGCCGCGGCGGAGGCCGGCGGAGGCGGGGCCGCGGCGGCCGGCGACGTCGTGGCTGCGGGTGTCGCCGCGCTCGTGGCGCCGCGGGAGGGGGCGATCGTGGTCGTGTCGGAGGAGGCTGGGCTCGCGCCGGTGCCGCCCGACGCCGCGACCCGGGCGTGGCTGGACCTGCTCGGGGATGCCAACCAGGCGCTGGCGGCGGCGGCCGAGCGGGTCGTGCTCGTCGTGGCCGGCCGGGCGCTCGAGCTGCCGGCGTGAGGGCGGCGCTGGCGTTCCTGACTCGGCTGCCGGTACCGGCGCCGGCCGAGCCGTCTCTCAACCGGGCGGCGGTGTGGTTCCCCGTGGTCGGTGCGCTCGTGGGCGGGATCGCCGCGGGCCTGCGGGCGCTGGCTGGGCTGGCGCTGCCCCCGGTGCCGGCCACTCTGCTCGCGGTCGCGGCGGCGATCCTGGTGACGGGCGGGCTGCACGAGGACGGGCTGGCCGACGTCGCCGATGGGCTCGGTGCGCACACGACGCGCGAGCGGCGGCTGGAGATCCTGCGCGATCCCCGCGTCGGCACGTTCGGGGCGCTCGCGCTGATCGTGGCGGTCGGCCTGGTGGTGACCACGGTCGGGACGCTCGACGCCGCCCACGCCGCGCGAGCGCTGGTCGTCGCCCACGTGCTCGCCCGCTGGGCGATCCTGCCGATCTCCCGGGCCCTGCCGCCCGCCCGCCCCGGGGGCGCGGGCGCGCTGCTGCGGGTCAGGACGCCGGCGCTCGCCGCCGGGACCGTGCTCGCGATCGCCGGCGCGCTGATCGTCGCCGGCCCGGCGGACGGCGCCGCCGCGCTCGCCGCCGCGGTGCTGGCCGCCCTCCTCGCCGGAGCGCTGCTGCAGCGCGGGCTGGGCGGGGTCACCGGCGACGGCTACGGCGCGACCGCCAAGCTCGCCGAGGTCGCGGTCTGCGCCACGCTCGCCGCGCTGTGGACGTAGCGCGCGGCCGCGATGCAACGACGACGGCCGCGCGGGCGGGCTCGGCGAACGGCAGGCTGGGTAGGGAAGCGACAGCCCGGGCCGCGGTGCACGGATGATCGGCGCGATGACGCTCGCGGGACGCGCGTGTCACCTTTGGCGGGCGTAGGCCGACAAACTTTACACCAGAAATCCTGAGGAAAGCCAAGTATGGTCGGCCATGATCGGTTCCCCCAGTCCGGCCCGCAGCCCGCGCACACTCGACCCCCGGACCCCGACCCAAGGCCGACCGCCTCCCTACCCAGCGAGCCGTTCGCCGGCGCAACGAGGCGCCGGCGGCCAACCCGACCCCCGCGGCGGTGACCGCGCAACGAGGCGCCGTCCCCTCGGCGCCGTCCCCTACGGTCCTGACCGGCGACTGGGCGACGGCCGGCGCTGGCGGATGTTCCGGCGGTCGATCAGCGAGGAGTAGCTGTAGGTCGCGTAGCTCGCGGCGGCGTCGGTCTCCGAGTACCAGAGCGTGACCGTGCCGGTGTACGCGAACGGCCACCGCCGCCAGGCGACGCGGCAGCGCACCCTGCCGTCGCCGGAGCCCTCGCAGGCGCGCATCAGCGAGCGGCGGGAGAACTGGCTGGGGTACTCGTGCCGGAGCGTCTGGGGCACGAGCCTCTGCGCCCGAGTCACCGTCATCGGCGCCGCCGACGCGCCCGCCGGCGCCGCGAGGCCGGCAGCCACTGCGCACAGCAGGATCGCTCGTCGCATGCTCGCTGCCGCAAGAGGCGTACGACGACGAGCAACCGCGGTCTACGGCTGGTCGCGCGCGCGGCCCGGCCGGGCGAACCTCCGTCCCGCGGTGTGTAGCGGTGCTTACAACCGGAACTGGGAGCGCCGGAGCAGGTAGGTGTCGAACATCCAGCCCTTGCGCTTGCGGGCCTCGGCGCGCACGCGGGCGATCTCGTCGGCCACCTCGGCCAGCGGGCCGGAGAGCAGGATCTCGTCCGGGGTGCCGAGGTAGGCGCCCCAGTAGATCTCGACACCGTCGGGCTCGATGCGCCGGAACGCCTGGTCGCCGTCGAGCATGACCACGGCGTCCCCGGACGACTCGGCCAGCCGCCGGCCGGTGGTGACCTCGAACGCGCCTCCGACCCGGTTCAGCGCCACGCGATGGCGCGCGGCCAGCGCGGACGGTGCGCTGATCCCCGGGACCACCTCGTACGCGAACTCCACGTTCCCGCGCGCGAGGATGTCCTCGAGCACGGCGAGCGTGCCGTCGTAGAGCCCCGGGTCGCCCCACACCAGGAACGCGCCCGTCTCGCTGGCGCCGAGGTCCGCGATCAGCCGCTCGCACACGTCGGCCCGCCGGCCTCGCCACTCCGCGACGGCCGCGGCGCCGCGCCCGCGCGGCGGATCGGCAGCGGTGACCACGCGGTACTCGTGCTCGATGTAGCGCCGGCAGATCTCGTGGCGCAGCTCGATCAGGTCGCGCTGCACATCGGCCTTCTCGAGCACGAACAGGACGTCGGCGGCGTTCAGCGCCCGGATCGCCTGCACGGTGACGTACTCCGGATCCCCGGCGCCGATCCCGATCACGAGGACGTTCCGCATCGCAGCCGACAGACTACGAGCCCGTGCGGGTCCTGATCCTCGGCGGCACACGCGAGGCGCGCGAGCTGGCGGCGGCGCTGCTCGCCCGCGGCGACGCGCCCGTCACCTCGCTGGCCGGGGCGACACCCGAGCCGCGACGGCCGCCCGGCGAGACCACCGTCGGCGCGCTGGCGACCCCACAAGACCTCGCCCGGCTGGCACACAAGACCGAAGCCGACGCAGTGGTCGACGCGACCCACCCGTTCGCCGAGCGCATCTCGGCGCTCGCCGCCGAGGCCCCCGTGCCCGTCCTGCGCCTGCACCGCCCGCCCTGGCGCGAGCGCCCCGGCGACGACTGGCGCCGCGTCCCCACCCTGGACGCCGCCGCCACACAGATCCCCACGGGCGCGCGGGTGCTGCTCACCACCGGCCGCCGGGGCCTGGAAGCCTTCGCTCCCGTCGGCCACGCGTGGTTCCTCATCCGCACGATCACGCCGCCCGACCCGCCGCTCCCAGCCCACCACGAGCTGCTGCTCGACCGCGGCCCGTACACGCCGGCCAACGAGCGGGTGCTCATCGACCGCCACGCCATCGACGTCATCGTGACCAAGGACAGCGGCGGCGCGGCCACCGAGGCCAAGCTCCAGGCCGCGCGCGAGCGGCGCCTCCCCGTCATCGTCGTCGACCGGCCGAAACCGCCGCCCGGCGTCCCCACCGTGGCCACCGTCCAAGAGGCGCTGGCCCGCCTGAAGTAGCCTGCGCCGCATGCCGACGGCCGCCCGCCTGCACGGCGCCCACGACGTCCGCGTCGCCGACGAGCCCACCCCGGAGCCAAAGCCCGGCGAGAGCCTCATCCGGATCGAGGCGGTCGGCCTGTGCGGCTCGGACCTGCACTGGTTCGAGGACGGCGCGATCGGCGACGCCACGCTCGCCGCGCCCGTGGTGCCCGGCCACGAGTTCGCCGGCACGGCCGAGACCGGACCGCACCGAGGGCACAGGGTCGCCGTCGACCCCGCGCTGCCCTGCGGCCGCTGCCGGATGTGCCTGGAGGGCCACCACAATCTGTGCCCACACACCGCGTTCGCCGGCCACGCCGACCGCGACGGCGGCCTGCAGCGCCACCTCGCCTGGCCCGACGCCGCGCTCCATCCCCTCCCCGGCGACTTCGACGCGACGACCGGCGCGCTGCTGGAGCCGCTCGGCGTCGCCATC
>JAICUS010000148.1 GCA_025935735.1 Solirubrobacteraceae bacterium
GCGCGGCCAGCTGCTCGGCGAAGTCCTCGTCGATCCGCCGGGCGAGCCCGGCCATCGTCCCGCGCTCCAGGCGATACCGCCTCATGCTTGCGAACATCCGCTGCTCCCTTCTTCGGCGTGCGGAGCGACGACCGACGCTACTCCTCGCCCGGCGACCGTCAACCGGCCGCGTCAACCGGCGGACGCCGTCAGCGGTCGAGCTCGAAGTCCGGCCAGCTGAGCAGCCACTTCTGCCAGACGTAGTAGTGGGTCGTGCGGCGGCGGTCGGCGGGGTCGCCCGCGTGCCGCATGCGGGCCCAGTTCGCCCGCGCCCGCTCGCCCCGGGTCACGGTCGACGGCTTGCGCACGCTGATCGTCGCGCGGTAGGCGATCGTCCAGTCGATCTGCGCGTCCCACAGCGCCTGCTCGCCCTTCGCGGCGGCCTTGCCCAGGTACTGGCCGATGCCCTTCCAGCTGAGGCCGAGGGCGGCGATGACGGTGGTCGCCCCCGCCGCGACTTTGTCGCTGAACAACAGCAGGAGGATGCCGCCGGCCAGCAGGAGCACGGCGAGCACCGCCGGGATCAGCAGGTGACGGCGCAGGGCCTTGACCGCGAACTCGTGCAGGCGCGCGACGACCTCCTCGGCGGTGCCGACGTAGTCGCTGAGGTGCAGCAGGTCCCGCGCGGCGACGTCGCCGGCGAGGATCGAGCGCCAGATCCCGCCCTGCCTGCGGATGTGCTCGGGGGCGAACTCCCGCCCGTGCGCGTTCAGCTGCTCCGACCACAGCGCGAGCGAGTTGAGGACGCTGTGCGCGGCGTTCGGCGGCAGGCTCGTCGCCAGCGCCAGGAGCGGCTTCGACACCTCCGGGATGCCGCGCGCGAGCGCCGCGCGGTCGCTGCCGATGCACAGCGCCTCCAGCTGGCCGCCGAGCGTGAACGCCATCCCGCGGAAGTGGTCCTGGACGTAGAGCTCGCGCAGCAGGTCCGCGCGGACGGCCCGGACCGTCTTCGCGGCGTCCCGATCGGGCTGCGCCGGGAGCGCGGGATTGCTCTCGCGCCCGATGAGCTTCTTGGCCGCGTTGCCGATCTGGCCCGCCAGGACGCTCCAGCGCTCGTCCTCGGCGAGCCCTGGGTCGTCGTCTGGCCACGGCTCGCGCTTGCCGTCGGCCGCCCAGCTCAGCGCGAGGCCGACGCGCCAGCCGAGCAGGAACGAGGCCGAGACGAGCGGGTCCCCGCTGGGCGTCGTCCACGTGGTCGCGGCCGAGGCGAAGCTCCCACCGACGTCCGTGAACTGCCCGGCGCCGTTCGCGCGCTTGCCGTCCTCCGGTGCTGGGGCCTGCTCGACGACGGTCTGGCCTGCCGCCTCCGGGTCCTGCGTGTCGTCAGCCATCGCGTTGGCGCGACACTCCCAGACCGCTCGCGTGGCGTCAACCGGGCTCGCCACTCGGGCATTGTGTCGCGCTAAAGAACGGAGCGTCGCGGTCGACTACGGGGGTTGCCCCATGTCGCGCCTGAAGCTGCTCATCTCGCAGCCCCAAACCGCTGTCGGGGCACTGCTGACCGTCGCCCTCGCGGCGACGGCGGTCGTCGGGTCGGGCGCCGACTTCACGGCGTCCTCGGCGAACCCCGCCAACACGTTCTCGGCGGGGACGCTGCACCTCGTGAACTCCAAGGAGGGCGTGGCGGTGCTCACCGGGACCGGCCTGCAGCCGGGCGGCGCGGCCGCGGTGGGCACGGTCGACCTCGAGAACGACGGGTCGCTGAGCGGCGATCTCCAGCTGTCGCGCAGCGCGCCGGCGGACTCCGACGCCACGAACCCGCTGTCGGGCAAGATCGACCTGAGCGTCGTCGACTGCGGCGCCTTCGCCGGCGGGAACGCGCCGGCGTGCGGCGACGGTGACGACGTGACGCGGTACACGGGCACGCTGGCGGCGATGACGCCGGTCGCGCTGGGGAGCTACGCCGCGGGCGAGAAGCACCGGCTCCAGTTCCGGGCGGCGCTCGACGGCTCCGCCGGCGACGCCTACCAGGGCGGCGACACGTCGGTGCGCTTCGACTTCGACGCCGGCTGAGCCATGCGGGCGCTGTCGCTGATCACGTCGGCCGGGGCGCTCGTGCTGGCGGTCGCGCTCGTCGTGCCCGCGCTGCTGGGCTGGCAGCGCTACGCGATCGTCTCCGGCTCGATGAGCGGTTCCTACGACCGCGGGTCGCTCGTGTTCGACGAGGTCGTGCCGGTCGACCGGCTGCGCGTCGGCGACGTGATCACCTACCGCCCGCCGACGGCCGATCACCTCATCACGCACCGGATCGCCTGGATCGGCCGCGCCCGCGACGGCGCGCGGCTCTTCCGCACGCGCGGCGACGCGAACCCGGTCGCCGACCCCTGGACGTTCCGGCTCGACCGGGCGACGCAGGCCCGCGTGCGCTTCGGCGTCCCGTACGCCGGCTACGCCGTGGCGGCGCTCGCGCGGCGCGACGTGCGGCTCGTCGGCATCGCGCTGCCGGCGCTGCTGCTCGCCGCCTGGTCGCTGATCGGGCTGTGGCGGCGCCTGGACGAGCCGGTGGCGGCGGCATGACCCGCATCGCGCTCGCCGCGCTGGCCGTGCTCGCGCTGGCCGCGGCGCCCCGCTCCGGCGCCGACTTCACGGCGAGCGCGAGCTCGCCCGGCAACCACTTCACCGCCGCGGCGGACTTCAACACGGTCGCCGTGGCGCTGGCCGATCCCGGCGCCACCGTGCAGGGCACGGTCGGGCTGACGGCCACCGCCGGCTCGGGGCGCGGGATCGCCACGGTGCGCATCGACGCCGCCGTGGCCGGGAGCGGCACCTGGAGCGCCGTCTGCACGGCCGCGAGCGCTCCGTACCAGTGCAGCTGGGACACGACCGGCGTCGCGGACGGCCGCTACGACCTGCGCGCGGTCGCCACCGACGCCGCGGGCTACACGCGCACGGCCACGGTGGCCTCGCGCACGGTCGACAACCAGCCGCCGGCGGTGGCGCTCAACAACCCCGGCCTGTACGTCGGCGGGACCGTCGCGCTGGGCGCCACCGCGAGCGATCCCGGCTCCGGCGTCCTCAACGTCAAGGTCCAGCAGCGCGCCCAGGGCGCGACGACGTGGAACGACGTCTGCACGGACACCTCGACGCCGTACGCCTGCAGCCTCAACACGACCGCGCTGACCGACGGCATGTACGAGCTGCGCGCCGTCGCCGCCGACCGGGTCGGCCGCTCGACGGCGACCGCGCCGGTGACGGCGCGGGTCGACAACACCGCGCCGACCGCGACCGGCAGCGTGCCGGCGACCGGGCGCGGCACGGTGACCGTGTCCGCCACCGCGAGCGACTCCGAGTCCGGCATCGCCTCGGTCTCCTTCGAGGCGCTCTACGGCGGCGTCTGGTACCCGGTGTGCGTCGACACCACCGCGCCGTACTCCTGCAGCGCGGACTCCCACTCGGTCGCGGACGGCAGCTACAGCCTGCGCCTCGTCACGACCAACGGCGCCGGCGTGAAGACGACCAGTTCCACGTTCCCGATCCAGGTCGACAACACCGCCCCGGCCGGGGCCGACGTGCAGGCCGGCAACGGCGGCGGCGTACCCGGGCAGCTCGACTCCGGCGACTGGCTGACGCTGACCTACAGCGAGCCGATCGCGCCGGGCTCGGTGCTCTCCGGCTGGACCGGCGCCGCGCAGGCCGTGCGGGTGATGGTCTCCGCCGCCGACCAGCTCGACGTCTACGACGCCGCCGGCACGACCCGGCTCAACCTGGTGTCCACCGGCCTCGACCTGAACCTGGGCGCGGACTTCGTCACCGCCGCCGCCGACTTCGACGCGACGATGACCCAGAGCGGCAACTCGATCACGGTCACGCTGGGCGCGCTGCGCACCGGCACGCTCGCCGCCTCGCCGGGCGGTGTCGGCACGCTCACCTGGAAGCCGTCGGCTTCCGCCACGGACCTCGCCGGCAATGCCGGCACGACCACGCTCGTCACCGAGAGCGGCGCGGGGGACGCCGACTTCTGATGCGGGTTGCGGTCACACTCGCCCTCGTCGTCGCCGCGTTCGCGGTCGCGCTCATCGACCCGCACGGCAGCCGCGCCGAGACCGCCCGCGCCATGGCCTCCGGCGCCACCGGCGCGCTGAGCATCGCCAACTCCGGCGAGGGGCGCGCGATCCTCGACGCGTCGGGGCTGCGGCCCGGCGCGACGGTCACCGGCACGGTGACGATCGGCAACACCGGGCAGGTCGCCGGCCGGTTCGCCGTCCGCCCGACCGGTCTGGCCGACACGCCGGGCGCGGGCGGCGGCGCGCTCTCGCAGCGGCTGCAGCTCCAGCTGGCCGACGTGACCGCGAACCGGGTCCTCTACACAGGCACGGCCGCGGGCCTCACGCCCGTCGACGTCGGCGACCTGGCCGCGGGCGAGAGCCGCACCTTCGCGCTCACGGCCACGTTCCCGCCCGGCGCCGACGACGACCGCTATCAGGGCGCCACGGTCAGCTTCGGCCTGGAGTGGTCGGCGACTGCGGCGGAGCCGGCGGTCACCGCGACCCCGACGGACACCCCGGCGCCGGCGCCGCCCGCCACGGCACCGACGCCGATCGCGCCCAAGAAGGCCGCGATGGCCGACCGGGTCGGCCTGCCGCCGGCGAAGCGCTGCCTCGGGCGGCAGCTGCGGGTCCACGTGCGCACGCCCGACCACGCCAAGCTCGTCTCCGCCACGCTGCGTTCCGGCCACCGGACCGCCAAGGCCACCGCCCGCCGCCCGACCGTCGTGCTGACCCGGCTGCCCCGCGGCCGCGTCACCGTCACCCTCGAGGTCCGGACCGCGGCGAAGCACACCTACCGGGCGAGCCGGGCCTACAAGAGCTGCGCCAAGGCCCGCTGAGCCCGCGGCGCGTGGCAGTGTTGGCGGCATGTCCGCCATCCGCTACGAGGTCCGCGACCGCAAGGCCTACATCACGCTCGACCGCCCGGAGCGCCTGAACGCGATCACGGCCGAGATGGCGCGCGAGCTGGCCGCGGCCGTCGCGCGCGCCAACGACGACGAGACGGTGCGCGTGCTGATCGTGCAGGGCGCGGGCCGCGCCTTCAGCGCCGGCTACGACCTCCAGCGCTATGCCGAGCAGGGCGAGCGCCACCAGGGCGAGGTCTGGGACCCGATCAAGGACTACCGCGCGATGCGGGCCACCACCGAGGACTTCTTCTCGCTGTGGCGCTCGGCCAAGCCGACGGTCGCCAAGGTGCGCGGCTACGCGGTGGCGGGCGGGAGCGACATCGCGCTGTCCTGCGATGTCGTCGTGATGGCCGAGGACGCGCGGATCGGCTACATGCCCGCGCGGGTGTGGGGCTGCCCGACGACGGCGATGTGGGTCTACCGCCTCGGGCCCGAGCGGGCCAAGCGGATGCTGCTGACCGGCGACACGATCGACGGCCGGCAGGCCGCCGACTGGGGCCTGGCGAGCGAGGCGGTGCCCGAGGCCGAGCTCGACGCCGCGGTCGAGCGCCTGGCCGATCGCATGGCCGGCGTGCCGATCAACCACCTGGTCATGCAGAAGCTGATGGTCAACCAGGCGCTGGACAACATGGGGCTGCAGTCGACGCAGATGGTGGCGACGCTGTTCGACGGGATCGCGCGCCACTCGCCCGAGGGCCGCTGGTTCGTCGACTTCGCCCAGCAGCACGGGTTCGGCGCCGCGGTGAGGTGGCGCGACGAGGGCCGGTTCATCCCCGACGGCGGCGGGCCGATCCCCACCGACGAGGAGATCAGGCGACCCGGTGCGTGATCTTGGTGCGGTGCACGTTGGTGAAGCCGGACAACCGCCAGGTCTCCGCGCCACCCTCCACCGCGTAGCCCTCGACCTGCGCGCCCTTGATCTCGAGCAGGGTGCCGCCGCCCACGTTGAGCTGCTCGCCGGCCTGGTTCGCGGGAGCGATCGTCACCTTGACGTCGGTCTTGGTGCCCGCGTCGGCCAGCTGCTGGAGCTTGGCGGACTGCCGGCCCTTGTGCGACGTGACCGCGACCATCTCCGGCGCTTCGCCTCCGGTCCAGTCCTCGAGGTTGCCGCCGGTCACCTTGACGTCGCCGACGCCGTGGATCTGGACGGTGCCGTGTGCGGACGGCGCGCGGGCGAGCATCTGCGCGACGGCGCGGTTGCCCACCGAGCGTTGCAGCGCGAGGACCGGATGGAGATCTCGGGGCGGCGGGGACGTTCGTGTGCGCTCCCGCTCGCGGCGGCGGTCGATCTCTCGCTCTGGCATCGCGGGCGGACCGTATTCGCCGCGCGCCGCGAGCGCCCCCGCCGCGCCGGAGCCTGGCGTCCCGGAGTCCCGGCGCTCGGGGCGCGCCCCCGGGGTTCCGGGCCGCCGACCCCGAGCTGAGCGCGCAGCGGCCCGGGAGCGATCAATGCAGGACGTCGGCCGCGGTCACCCGCTGGACGTCGTAGTCCACGGTCACGTCCGGGGCCTTTCCGGCCGTCCCGCCGACCATCTTCTCGATCACGCCGGAGCCCGCGTCGACGATCAGCGTCTCCCGGTAGCCGTCGCTGAAGCCCGCGTTGGTGATCGAGATCGCGGCGCCGGCGCGCTCGGAGTGCACGGTGGCGACGGTCGAGAGCAGGTTCATCACGCCGGCACGGACGTCCGCGCGGCCGGCGCCGGCGATCAGCGCGTCCATCGCGCCGATCCACAGCCGGTTGTCGTCCATCGCTTTCCGGCTGATGGGCTTGAGCTCCGTCCCCGTCGCCCGCGCCTTCTCCTGCGCCACCCGCCTGGACCGCGCGACCTCCGCGCCGGTCGGCGGCTTTCCGTCGGCGTAGGTCGCGTCGATCATCTGGGTCCGCGCGGCCTGGCCGCCGTCGCGGTCCGCTTTGAGGGCGGCGGCGATCTCGCGCCCGAGGTCTCCCTCGCTCATGTCCTTGCCGGAGGCCGCGTCCGCGCGCAGCTCGGCGTCGGTCGCGCCGTAGAAGTAGCGGCCGTCGTCGAGATAGAGGTCGACGCCGGCGAAGTCGTGCCCCGTCCGCAGGTGGTGGGAGCGGTGCACGAGGGTCGCATCCCCGGGCGGCGCCGGCGCGTGCCGGAGGTGCTGGGACAGGGTGACGATCGCCGCCTGGGCCTGGGGCGCCGTGGCCAGCGGGGGCCGCGGTCCCCGGCCGGACGGGAGCGCGCCCACCGCGGCGACGAGCGCCGCCGCCAGCGCGGCCGCGGCCGCCATGAAACCCACGCGCGGGCGGGCGCGACGGCGCCGCGGGGCGGGGCGATACCCGGCCGCGACGGTGTGCTCCAGCAGCCCGGCCCGGGCGCGGGCGGTCTCGAGCTCATCCGGCGGTTCGATGTCCGGCCGGCGCGCGGCCAGCCACTCGAGCTCGTTCATGGTTGCGTCCTCTCGAGGTGCTCCCGCAGGCGGTTGCGGGCGCGATGGATGCGCGACCGCACCGTCCCGACCGGCGCGCCGGTGGCCTGCGCGATCTCCGCATAGGTCAGGTCCGCCCAGACGTGGAGCAGCAGCGCGTCCCGGTCGGTGCCCGGGACGGCGGCGAGCGCCGCCGCGAGCTCCCGCCCCAGCGCCTGGGCCTCGACGCGCCCCAGCGCGTCGTCGGCGAAGTCCCCTTCGTGCCCGGCGGGCGGCGGGGCCCCGCGCGCCGCGGCGCGGAACCAGTGCCGGAGCAGGTTCGTGGCGATCCCGAACAGCCACGGACGCGCGTCCGCCTGGCGCGGGTCGTAGCGCCTTCGGCGGTCGAACGCGACCCGGAACGTCTCCGCCGCCAGGTCCTCGCCCGCCGAGCCCGCCCGGTTCACGCAGAAGCGACGGATGGCCGGCCAGTGCCGGTCGAAGACGCCCGCGAACGCCGCGGGGTCGCTGAGCGACGCGGCGATCAGCGCGGCGTCCGTGGAGGTCAGGGTGTCGTCGATCACGTGCCCGTGATTGCCAGAAGGACCCGATCCGGTTCGCGGGAGGATGCTTGACGCCGTGCTGATCTTCTCGATGAGCGTGTCTGTGGACGGCTTCATCGCCGACCGGGAGGGCGGGTTCGAGTGGACGCCCCCCAGCGAGGAGCTGTTCCGGTTTCACCTCGCTCAGGTACGCGGGCTCGGCGCGTATCTGCTCGGCCGCCGGCTCTACGAGACGATGCTGGTGTGGGAGACGGACCCGTCGCTGCGCGCCGACGAGCCCGGGACCGAGTTCGCCGACGTCTGGTGCGCGCTCCCGAAGATCGTCTTCAGCCACACCCTCGACCGCGTCCAGGGCAACGCCCGGCTCGCCGAGGCGTCGGTGGCCGAGGAGGTCGCCACCGCGCTCGCCGCGACCGACAGGGACGTCTCGATCGGCGGCGCCGGCCTGGCCGCGGAAGCGATCGAGCTCGGTCTCGTCGACGAGCTGCGCATCTTCCGCTATCCGATCATCGTCGGCGGCGGCACTCCCTACCTGCCGCCGGTGGTCGAACCCCTCGAGCTGGATCTCATCGAGACCAGGACGTTCGGCTCCCGCGTCATCTACGAGCGTTACCGTCGCCGGCCCGAGAACCCGGCTCCGACGACCACCTCCGCACCCTGACCATCGCGAACCCCACCGACGCGACGAAGAAGAGCCCGGCGAGGACCGCAACTGCGCTCGCCAAGACGGCGGTGATCGCCGGGCACGGCTGGTTGAACACCGCGTCGCCGGACGTCATCCCGCCGCAGTGCTGATGGCTCATGCTCCAGCCGATCGCCGCCACGAACTGCGCGGCGCAGAGCGCAAACGCCGTGCGCGAGAGCAGCTTCGGGGCACCGAGGTGCGGGAAGACGAGGAACGCGCAGAACGTCGAGTACACCGTGCCGGTGATCGCGACCTCCGCCATTCCGGCCATGGTCGCGCGGCGACGGCGTGGACTCAACCCCACCGCGGCGCGGCCCTCCGGCGTAGAAGTGCTGGCCGACCGAAGAGACTTGAGCGTCCCGACCGACCGCGCTAGAGTGAGCTGCGTGAGTCATCGGCTAGAACACTCCTCACTCACCTCTGACGTGAAGGTCCAGATTTGCCCGATCAGCGCGTTCGACGGAGTAGAAGATGCGACGGCTTCCGTCGTGGCGTTCAGCATCTCCCGCGGGGCGCTGCGCGAAGCCGTCGCGACGCACGCGGACGAAGAGCGCCAGATCGTCCCGGGATCACCGCTCGCCGGCGAGGAAGTGGGGAAGCTGGCGGCCGCGCTGGACGGTGGCCCACTCGACAGCGAAGAGCTGATCATCGCCCGCCGGCCGGGCACCGGCGAGGCGATCCGTGAGCGTATGGAGTGGCTCGCCGCCGCGCTCACGCCGGACGAAATCCCGCAGCCGCTCGAGCTCCTGCAGGCCCGCCGCAACGCCGTGATGCGCCGCGACATGCTCGCCACGCTCGGGTACTACACGGCCGAGGAGCTGGCGGACATGCACGGCTCGACGGCCAAGAACCGGTTCGCGCTCGCCACCCGCTGGACCCGTGACGGTCGAGTGTTCTCGGTGCCGCTCGGCAATCGCAGCGTGTTCCCGGCCTTTCAGTTCGACACGCATGGCCAGCCGTACCCGGTGGTCTCGCGCGCGCTTGAGGCGCTGCCGCGTGCGGAGATGTCGCCTTGGGGAGTGGGCCTGTGGTTCTACGCCAACAACGCCTGGCTGCCTGGCCAAGCGCGCCCAGCGGAGCTGATCGGCGGACCGGAGCAGGAGCTGATCCTCGGCGCCGCACAGCGGCTCTCCGAGCCGGAGCCGCTGTAGTACGTTGCTCGACCGGTCGCTGGCCGCGCAGGCCAATCACGTCTGCCGGCGCGCCGGCGAGCCGTTCGTGCGCGGCTTCAGCGCCGGCTACGGGCCGCTGGCGTTCAACCCGTCCCCGGCATCGCGCCGCTTCCGGCCCATCACAGACGGCGGCGCTGTCGTACCGACCGCCTACGGCGCCGAGACCGGGCTGATAGCGCTCGCCGACACGGTGCTGCGGCGCGCCGCCACCATCGGCGGGGTGCTGCACATGGCGGAACTGCGCGGTCTCGGTCTCGTGAAGACCAGCTTTCCGCACGACCTGGACCTGCTCCAACTCAACGGCGCCGGGCTCCGGAAGCTGCGCCTCACCCGCGCTCAAGTGATCGACACCGGCCCTGACGCCTACCCCGGCACGGCGCAGGTCGCACAGGCGCTCTACGACGCGAACGCGTCCGCGCATGGGATCGTCTGGACCTCCCATCAAGCCGACGACGGTGACGCATTCATCCTCTGGGGGACCCGGCTCGACCCGGCCGCCGCGAACATCCTCGAAGGTCCCACCCTGCTCGACGACCCGCACGGCCTCGCGCTCGTACAGGCCGCCTGCGAGCGCTTGGGAGTGCTGCTGGTCGCGTAGGCCCGTGGACGTGGGCGATGCGGTGGATTTCGTGGTGTCGACGGCCTCGGCGACGAGCAGGTCACACAGCTTGTCCTCGTCGAAGTCAAGTCCGGCAACCACCGCCGATTGAGCAGCCGCGAGGGCGCGCTACACGCCGCGGTGACCGCCGGACCGTAGCGGCCGAGGCGCAGGGGTTTGCGGCCTTCGTTCAAGCCGACGAGGGGACTCGAACCCCTGACCCCTTCATTACGAGGACACTCAACCTGTCGCTCCAGGGTCGTGAACGGCCGTCCTGAGCCGATTCAGCGGCCCAGACCGACCACTGATCACCCCGGTGCGCCGCATCCCGCGCCCCCAGAACGCCCCCAGCAGCGTGCAAGCTCGGGCGGTGATCAACACATCCTCTCAACCGGCGCCGCCTGTGGCTTCGCGACTCCGAGCATGATCGCTCCCGGTACGGACGTCGCGGCGTTCCCGCGCATGGCAGCAGCGGATTGGGTGTCGGTTGGCCAGGGCACGGCGACGTAATCGCCCCGGTGGTAGGCGATCTCGGTCTCAAGCTTCACCGGGCCCGCGGAGGTGGAGCACGGCGCTATCCAGTCCTTAAGCCCTTCGAGATGGCCGCCGGCGCAACCAGCTTGGCGGGTTCGGATGCTGAGCGCGCGTTGTGCCCAGATTCCACCACAATCTGGGCACAAGTTCGTCCGTATCGCGAGCCGGACGCAGCGGGCCGGCGACGTCCGTCGCTCAGCAGCGGTGACTTCAACCCGCTTTCCGTGAAGGAGTCGCAACGGGCGCCGGGGCGGTGACTGCGGCGGTGCGGTGTCCGCCGCAGCCGGGAGGCC
>JAICUS010000365.1 GCA_025935735.1 Solirubrobacteraceae bacterium
ATCCCGGCGCGCTATCTCAAGCGCGTCGAGCGCACCGGCTTCGGCCAGTTCCTGTTCGACGAGTGGCGCAAGGACCCGTCGTTCGAGCTGCCGGTCAACCCGATCCTCGCCGCCGGCCCGAACTTCGGCTGCGGCTCGAGCCGCGAGCACGCCCCGTGGGCGCTCCAGGACTACGGCTTCCAGGCCGTCGTCAGCGCGAGCTTCGCCGACATCTTCTTCTCCAACTGCACGAAGATCGGCCTGCTGCCGGTCGTGCTGCCCGAGGATGAGGTGAAGGCGCTGATGGAGGCCGGCGAGGGCGAGGTCGACCTGGAGGCGCTGGAAGTGCGCTTCGCCGGCCACGCGGTGCCCTTCGCGCTCGACGAGGACCGCCGCCACCGGCTGCTCAACGGGCTCGACGACATCGACCTCACGCTCCAGAAGGCCGGCGACATCGCCGCCTATGAGAGCGAGCGCGAGCGCCCCGGCCCCGTCACACTCAACCTCTAGATGCCCACGATCGCTCTTTTGCCCGGCGACGGGATCGGCCCCGAGGTCGCCGCCGCGGCCGTCAAGGTGCTGAACGCCGTCTCGCCGGACCTCGACTACGACGAGCACCTGGCCGGCGGCGCCGCCATCGACGCCCACGGCACCGCGCTGACCGACGAGGCGCTCGCCGCCTGCAGATCCAGCGACGCCGTGCTGCTCGGCGCGCTCGGCGGCCCCAAGTGGGACACCAACGAATCCGGTGCCGTGCGGCCGGAGCAGGGGCTGTTCCGGCTGCGGGCCGAGCTCGGCCTGTACGCCAACCTGCGGCCGGTCAAGCCGCTGCAGGCGCTCTACGACGCATCGCCGCTCAAGCGCGAGCTGATCGAGAACGTCGACCTGCTCGTGGTGCGCGAGCTCACCGGCGGCCTCTACTACGGCGAGCGCGGCACCCAGGACGGCCGCGCCTACGACACGATGGTCTACACGGTGGCGGAGATCGAGCGGATCACGCGCACCGCGTTCGGCGCCGCGAAGTCGCGCGTGACCAGTGTCGACAAGGCCAACGTGCTGGACACGAGCCGGCTGTGGCGCGACGTCGTCACCCGCATCCACTCCGCGGAGTTCCCGCACATCGAGCTCGAGCACCTGCTGGTGGACGCCGCGGCCATGCGCCTGGTGGCCGCGCCGCGCCACTTCGAGGTGATCCTGACCGAGAACATGTTCGGCGACATCCTCAGCGACGAGGCGTCGATGCTCACCGGCTCGCTGGGCATGCTCCCGTCCGCGTCGCTGGGCGGCGTGGGTCCCGGCCTGTTCGAGCCCGTGCACGGTACGGCGCCGGACATCGCCGGCCAGGGGATCGCGAACCCGTTGGGGATGATCCTGTCCGCCGCGCTCATGCTGCGCCACGGATTGGGCCGGGAAGCCGAGGCCGCTGCCGTAGAATCGGCCGTGGACCGCGCCCTCGCCGGCGGCACTCGCCCCCGCGACCTGGGCGGCAACGCGACCACCGCCGAGACGACCGAGGCGGTGCTGGAGGGATTGAAGTGAGCCAAGCGGACCTGATCTGGATGAACGGGGAGCTCGTCGCCTACGAGGACGCCAAGGTTCACGTACTGACCCACGCGCTGCACTACGGCACGGGCGTCTTCGAGGGCGTGCGCGCCTACGAGATGCCCGACGGCGGCACGGCGATCTTCCGCCACGCCGACCACATCGACCGCCTGTTCCGCTCGGCCGGCCAGTACCACATGGAGCTGCCCTACTCCAAGGAGGAGATCCGGGCGGCCACGCACGAGACGATCGCCCGCAACGGGCTGAAGTCCTGCTACATCCGCCCGCTGGTGTTCCGCGGCGCGGGGCCGATGGGGCTGTTCCCGCTCGACTGCCCGGTCGAGGTGATCATCGCCGTGTGGGAGTGGGGCGCCTACCTGGGCGACGAGGGCAAGCAGCGCGGCGTGCGCGCGAAGGTGTCGAGCTGGCGCCGGATCCCGTCCGACAGCCTCATCCCGTCCGCCAAGGCCACCGGCCAGTACCTCAACTCGGTGCTGGCGAAGATCGAGGCCGACAAGGCCGGCTACGAGGAGGCGATCCTGCTCGACGGCCGCGGCTTCGTCTGCGAGGGCACCGGAGAGAATCTTTTTATCGTCAAAAACGGCGCAGTTTCCACGCCGGGCTTCGCCAACGACATCCTCGAGGGCATCAACCGGGCGTCGGCGATCGAGATCGCCCGCGACCTCGGCTACGAGGTGGTGGAGCGCGACGTCGCCCGCGGCGAGCTCTACCAGGCCGACGAGCTGTTCATGACGGGCACCGCCGCCGAGCTGACGCCGATCCGCGAGGTCGACGACCTGCCGGTGGGCGAGGGCGAGGCCGGGCCGGTCACCCGGGAGATCCAGGCGGCCTTCGAGGACGCGCTGCACGGGCGCTCGGAGCGCTACGCGCACTGGCTGGACAGGGTGCCCGCTCCGGCGCCGGCTCCGGCGGCGCAGTGACACCGTCGGGGTCGACACGACCGTTGGCGGCGGCAAGCGCACGCGGAGCAGGGGACATCACCGTCTACGACACGACCCTGCGCGACGGCATGCAGGGCGAGGGCATGTCGCTCTCGGTGGAGGAGAAGGTGCGCGTCGCCCACGTCCTCGACGAGCTCGGCGTGCCGATGATCGAGGCCGGCTTCCCGACGTCCAACCCGAAGGAGCTCGAGCTGTTCGGGCTGCTGGAGAACGCGGGCCTGCGGGCCGACGTGTGCGCGTTCGGGATGACCCGCCGCCGGGACGCCACCGCCGAGAACGACCCGGCGCTGCGCGTGCTGGCCGAGTCGTTCGCGCCGGTCTCCACGATCGTGGGCAAGACCTGGTCGCTGCACCTCGAGAAGGTCGTGCGGGCGGGCCGGGACGAGAACCTGGCCATGATCGGCGAGTCCGTGGCGTTCCTCGTCGCCCAGGGAAAGCGCGTGGTCTACGACGCCGAGCACTTCTTCGACGGCTGGCGCGACGACCCGGCGTACGCGCTCGAGTGCCTGCGCGCCGCGCTGGGCGCCGGCGCCGAGTGGCTGGTGCTGTGCGACACCAACGGCGCGTCGCTGCCGCACCAGGTCGCCGCCGCCGCCGCCGACGTGGCCGCCGCGCTGCCGGACGCCCGGCTCGGGATCCACTGCCACAACGACGCCGAGTGCGCCGTGGCCAACACGCTCGCGGCGGTCGGCGCCGGCGCGACGATGGTCCAGGGCACGATGAACGGCTACGGCGAGCGCTGCGGCAACGCCAACCTCGTCTCGATCGTCCCGAACCTCCAGCTCAAGCTCGGCCGCCGCTGCCTGCCGTCGCTGGAGGGCCTGACCGAGGCCGCGCACCTGGTGGCCGACCTGCTCAACCTGCCGCCCGACCCCAACCAGCCCTACGTGGGCCGCAACGCGTTCGCCCACAAGGGCGGGATGCACGTGGCGGGCGTCAACGCCGACCCGTCGACGTTCGAGCACATCGACCCCACCGCCGTCGGCAACGCCCGCGAGGTCCTGGTGTCCGAGCTCTCCGGCAAGGGCACGGTGATCGCCCACGCCGGCGGCGACCTCGACGACGCGGTGGCCTCGCGCGTGGTCGAGAAGGTCAAGCAGCTCGAGCACCGCGGCTTCCAGTTCGAGGCCGCCGACGGCTCGTTCGACCTGCTGATCCGGCGCGAGACCGGGGAGTACGAGTCCCTGTTCCGCCTGGAATCGTGGCGCGTGATGGCCGAGAAGCGCGAGGACGGCCGGGTGGAGACGGAGGCCACGATCAAGCTCTGGGTGGACGGCAAGCGCTACGTCCGCACCGCCGAGGGCAACGGTCCCGTCCACGCGCTCGACCGCGCGCTGCGCGAGGCGATCGGCGAGCGCTTCCCGCACCTGCGCGACATCAAGCTCGTCAACTACAAGGTGCGCATCCTCGACGAGTGGAAGGCCACCGGCGCCACCACCCGCGTGCTGCTCGACGCCTCCGACGGCACGCAGACCTGGGGGACGATCGGCGTCCACGAGAACGTCATCGAGGCCAGCTGGGACGCGCTCGTGGACTCCCTGGAGGCGGGGATGCTGCGCAGCCGCGCGGCTACACCGTGAGTCTGCCGCTGGCCAAGCCCGTGCTCGGCGAGCCCGAGGAGCGGGCCGTGCTCGAGGTGCTGCGCTCCGGCCAGCTCTCGCTCGGGCCGAAGATCCCGGAGTTCGAGCGCGCGTTCGCGGCGCGGGTGGGCGCCCGGCACGCCAGCGCGATCAGCTCGGGCACCGCCGCGCTGCACCTGGCGCTGCGCGCCGTCGGCGTCAGTGACGGCGACGAGGTCATCACCTCGCCGTTCTCGTTCGTGGCCAGCGCCAACGTCGTCGTCTACGAGCGCGCCCGGCCGGTGTTCGTCGACATCGACCCACGCACGCTGAACCTCGACCCGGACGCGGCGGCGGCGGCGATCACGGGCCGCACGAAGGCCCTGCTCCCGGTGCACATCTTCGGCTACCCCGCCGACCTGCCGGCGCTGGAGCGTCACGGCCTGCCGATCGTCGAGGACGCCTGCGAGGCGCTCGGCGCGGTCCACGCCGACGGCACGCCCGTGGGCAGCCGCGGCCACCCGGCGGCGTTCGGCTTCTATCCCAACAAGCAGCTGACGACCGGCGAGGGCGGGATGCTCGTCATGGGCTCGGCCGAGCACAAGGCGCAGGTCGACTCCGAGCGCAACCAGGGCCGCGCGCCGGACATGGACTGGCTCGACCACGACCGGCTGGGCTTCAACTACCGCCTGACCGATCTGGCCTGCGCGCTCGGGCTGGCCCAGCTCGACCGCCTGGACGGGATGCTGGCCGACCGGGCGAAGGTGGCGGGCTGGTACCGCGAGGCGCTCGCCGGCTTCGACGGGCTCGACCTGCCGTGCCCCGACGCGGGCGGTGACGTCCGCGGCTGGTTCGTGTTCGTCGTCCAGCTCCCGCGCGGCGTCGACCGCGACGACACCATGCGCGCGCTGGCCGGCCACGGCGTCCCGTCGAAGCCGTACATGCCGGCGATCCACCTGATGTCCTTCTACCGCGAGCGCTTCGGGCACCGCGAGGGCGAGTTCCCGGTGTGCGAGGACGTCGCGGCCCGGTCGCTGTCGCTGCCGTTCTTCCCCGAGATGACCGAGGGCCAGGTGGCGCAGGTGGCCGAGGCGCTCGAGTCGGTCGTCTACGCGGGCTTGAAGTAGGAGACGAAGCCCGGGCCGCCGACCGCCCGGGCCACGCGGTCGTCGGCGGCGTGGCGCACGTCGCGCTCGGCGAACCCGTAGGCGGCGTAGAGCGCGCGGGCCGGCGCGTTCGCCACCCCGGTGTCCAGCGCCACGCCGCGCAGGCCCGTCCGCGCGGCCTGCGCCTCGGCCTCGGCCAGCAGCCGCCGGGCCACGCCGCGCCGGCGGAAGCGCGGGTCCACGGCCAGCGCGTCGACGTAGTACGCCTGCAGCGGCGGCCGCGGCGCGAGCGTGCCCGCGGCCCGCAGGTGGCGCACCGTGCCCGGCCAGCGCCACGGCGGCAGGCGGGGGAGCGTGAGCCGCACGAAGCGCCGGGCGAGCCGGTCAGCGTCGCGCACCGGGAAGCCGATCAGCACGCCGGCCACCGCCCCGTCGGCCAGCGCCACGCGGCACAGCTCGTAGCTGGCGGCATGGCCGAGCTGCGGGAACACGTGACCGAGCAGCCGCTGCGCCCGCGCGGGGCTCCCGGCGTAGGCGTCGTAGTAGGGCTGGGCGGACTCGTAGAGCAGCGCGACGCAGGCGTCGTCTGGGCGGGCCGGGCGGACGGAGAGCTCCATCGATCAGGCATGATGGCGGGCGGTGTCGCGCTTCTCGTTGCCGCCGGACCCCGTCTTCTGGGCGCTGAACTCGTCGATCGGCTACGACTGGCGGCTCGGGCCGTACGACGTCGAGCAGTCGCGCGCGCACGCGCGCATGCTGGCGGCGGCCGGGATCATCTCCGAAGCCGACCGCGACGCGCTGCTGGGCGGCCTGGACCGCGTGGCCGAGGAGCTCGACGCCGGCGAGTTCCCGTTCGTGGAGGCGGACGAGGACATCCACATGGCCGTCGAGCGGCGGCTGACCGAGATCGTCGGCGCGGTCGGCGGGCGGCTGCACACGGCGCGCTCGCGCAACGACCAGGTGGCCACCGACATGGCCATGTTCACGCGTGCGCACGCACTGCGGGCGATGCAGTCGCTGCAGGACCTGCAGACCGTGGTCCTCGGCGCCGCCGAGTCGCACCTGGACTGGCCGATGCCCGGCTACACCCATCTGCAGCGCGCCCAGCCGGTCTACGTCTCGCACCACCTGCTGGCCTACTTCTGGATGTTCGCCCGCGACGCGCGGCGCTTCCAGGCCGTGCTCGGCGGGACGAGCG
>JAICUS010000115.1 GCA_025935735.1 Solirubrobacteraceae bacterium
CCGTTGGGCCGGCGCCCCACCGCGACCAGGATGCGGTCGAACGTCTCCGTGGTGTCGCCGAACTTGACGCGCAGCCCGTCGTCCGCCGCCTCGACGGACTCCACGCCGGTCTTCAGGTGGATCGCGGCGTAGCGGCCCTTGATCCGCTTCTCCAGCACGCGGATGAGGTCCTTGTCGGCGCCCGGGATGAGCTGGTCGAGCAGCTCGACCACGGTCACGGAGGAGCCGAGCGCGTCGTAGACCGTGGCCATCTCCAGCCCGATGATCCCGCCGCCGATGACCAGCAGCCGCTGCGGGATCTCCTCGACCTCGAGCGCGCCGGTGGAGTCCATCACCCGCGGGTCGTCCGGGATGAACGGCAGCGTGGCCGCCTCCGAGCCCGCCGCGAGGATGCAGTGCTCGAACGCCACCGTGGTGTCCCCCACGGCGATCGTGTTCGGCGACGTGAACGTCCCCGTCCCGCGCACGACCTCGACCTTGCGCTGCTTGGCCAGCGACTCGAGGCCGCCGGTCAAGCGCGCGACGACGGAGTCCTTCCACCCGCGCAGCTTGTCGATGTCGACCTGCGGCTCGGCGAACGCGATGCCCGCCTCGCCCAGCTCGACCGCCTCGGTCATCACCTTCGCCGCGTGCAGCAGCGCCTTGGACGGGATGCAGCCGACGTTCAGGCAGACGCCGCCGAGCCGCTCGCCGCGGTCGATCAGCGCGACGGACAGCCCGAGGTCCGCCGCCCGGAACGCCGCCGTGTAGCCGCCCGGGCCGCCGCCCAGCACCGCCACCTGTACGCGCACATCGGCGTCGGCGGGCGGCTCGGCGGGCGCGGCCGGCTCGGCCGCGGGCGGTGCCTCGGCCGGCGGCCCGGCGCCGTCGGACGAGGTCTCCAGCGAGAGCAGCAGCGACCCCTCGGACACCGTGTCGCCGACCTTGACCTCGATCGCCGCCACCTTGCCGGCGGCCGGCGAGGGCACCTCCATCGTCGCCTTGTCGGACTCCAGCGTGACCAGCGGATCCTCAGCCGCCACCTCGTCGCCGGGCCCGACGAGCACCTCGATGACAGGGACATCGGTGAAGTCGCCGATGTCCGGGACGCGGACCTCCATCACAGCAGCACCCTCCGGAGGTCGGACAGCACGCCCACCAGGTGGGCCACGAAGCGCGCGGCCAGCGCGCCGTCGACCACCCGGTGGTCATAGGACAGCGACAGCGGCAGCATCAGCCGCGGGACGAACTGGGAGCCGTCCCACACCGGCTTCATGGCCGAGCGCGTGACGCCGAGAATGGCCACCTCGGGCGCGTTGACGATCGGGGTGAACGACGTGCCGCCGATCCCGCCCAGCGACGAGATCGTGAACGTCGCGCCCTGCATCTCGGCGCCGGAGAGCTTGCTCGCGCGCGCCTTGCCCGACAGCTCGGTCAGGTCGGCCGCGACCTCCAGGATGCCCTTGCGGTCCGCGTCCTTGATCACCGGCACGACCAGGCCGTTGGGCGTGTCGGCGGCGAAGCCGATGTTGTAGTAGCGCTTGAGGACCAGGTCGTCGCCGTCCAGCGACGAGTTGACCACCGGGAAGGCCTTCAGCGAGGCCACGCACGCCTTCACCAGCAGCGCCACCATCGTCACCTTGACGTCGGACTGCTCGCCGTTGGTGCGCTTGCGGAACGCCTCCAGCTCGGTGATGTCCGCCTCGTCGTTGTGGGTGACGTGCGGGATCATCACCCAGTTGCGGGCCAGGTTCGGCCCGCTGATCTTCTGGATGCGGGTCAGCGGCTGCCGCTCCACCTCGCCGTAGCGCTCGAAGTTGACCGTCGGCCACGGCGCGAGGTCGAGGCCGGGGACCCCGGCTGCGGACGCGGCGGCGGCCGGCGCCTCCTTGAAGCCGCGCACGTCCTCCTTGGTGATCCGGCCCTTGCGGCCGGAGCCGCGCAGCTGCGCGAGGTCGACGCCCAGCTCGCGGGCCAGCCGGCGCACCGCCGGGCTGGCGTAGGGCGGCGCCTCACGCCCGCCCGCCTGGGGCGAGACGACCTCGGGCCGCGCGGCGGGCGGCGGCCCGGACGGCGGTGCGGCGCCGTCCCCGCGCGGCTGCGCGGGCGTCGCCTCGTCGGTGGCGCCGGCGATCGCCTCCTCGCGCGCGGCGGCCACGTCGCGCTCCTCGGTCGGCGCGGGCGCCGCCTCGGCCGCCGGCGCGGCGCCGTCGACCTCGATCTTGACCAGCGGCGAGCCCTCCTTGACCTTGTCTCCCACCGACACCTCGATCTCGGCCACCTTGCCGGACGCCGGCGAGGGCACCTCCATCGTCGCCTTGTCGGACTCCAGCGTGACCAGCGGGTCCTCCTCGGCCACGGTGTCGCCCACCGCGACCAGGACCTCGATCACCGGTACGTCCTCGAAGTCCCCGATGTCCGGGACGAGGACCTGCTCCACGCTCACGCTCACACCCTCCAGGGAGCCGGACGCTCCGTGTCGATGCCGTAGGACTGGATCGCCTTGGCCGGCGCGCCCTTGTCCACCTCGCCCGCCGCGGCCAGCTCGGTCAGCGCGGCGAGCGCGATGTGGTGGCGGTCGACCTCGAAGAACGAGCGCAGCGCCTTGCGGTAGTCGCTGCGGCCGTAGCCGTCGGTGCCGAGCACGCGGTACGGCGCCCGCACCCACGGCCGGATCTGGTCGGCGAACGCGCGCATGTAGTCGGTGGAGGCCACGACCGGCCCGTCGTGCCCGGCCAGCGCCTGCTCGACGTAGCTCGGGCGCGGCTCCTCGCCGGGGTGCAGGAGGCTCCAGCGCTCGGCCTCCATCCCGTCGCGCCGCAGCTCGGTGAAGCTCGGCACGCTCCACACGTCCGCGCCGACCCCGAAGTCCTCGCGCAGGAGCTCGGCGGCGGCGAGCGACTCGCGCAGGATCGTCCCCGAGCCGAGGAGCTGCACTCGCGGGCCGTCGCCGTCCGCGGCCTGCAGGAGGTACATGCCGCGCAGGATGCCCTCCTCGGCGCCCTCCGGCATCGGCGGATGCCGGTAGTTCTCGTTCATCAGCGTGAGGTAGTAGTAGACGTCCTCCTGCTCGCCCATCATCCGCCGCAGGCCCTCGCGGATGATCACCGCCACCTCGTAGCCGTAGGCCGGGTCGTAGGCGACGCAGTTCGGGACCACCGAATAGAGCACGTGCGAGTGGCCGTCCTCGTGCTGCAGGCCCTCGCCGTTGAGGGTCGTGCGCCCCGCGGTGCCGCCGAGCAGGAACCCCCGCGAGCGGCTGTCGCCGGCCGCCCAGGCCAGGTCGCCGAAGCGCTGGAAGCCGAACATCGAGTAGTAGATGTAGAACGGGATCATCGGCACGTCGTGGTTGGAGTACGACGTGCCCGCGGCGATCCAGGACGACATCGCGCCGGCCTCGTTGATGCCCTCCTGGAGCACCTGGCCGCGCTTGTCCTCGCGGTAGAACATCAGCTGCTCGCGGTCCTCGGGCGTGTAGAGCTGGCCGACCTGGCTGAAGATCCCGAGCTGGCGGAACAGTCCCTCCATCCCGAACGTGCGCGACTCGTCGGGGACGATCGGCACGACGTGCTGGCCCAGCTGCTTGTCGCGCAGGATCGTCGAGAGGATGCGCACGAACGCCATCGTGGTCGAGTTCTCGCGCTCCCCGCTGCCGTCCAGCTGCGCCTGGAAGGCGGAGAGCTCCGGCACCGGCAGCGCGGCGGCCTTCGGGCGCCGCGCGGGCAGCGAGCCGCCCAGCGCCGCCCGGCGCTCGCGGATGAACTCCATCTCGGGCGAGTGCTCCGGCGGCTTGTAGAAGCTGATGTCGCGGACCTGCTCGTCCGTCAGCTCCAGCTCGAAGCGGTCGCGGAACGCCAGCAGCGCCTCCTCGTTCATCTTCTTCTGCTGGTGGGTGATGTTCTGGCCCTCGCCGGCCACGCCCATGCCGTAGCCCTTGATCGTCTTGGCCAGGATCACCGTCGGCTGTCCGTGGTGCTGGACGGCCGCGTTGTAGGCGGCGTAGACCTTGCGCTGGTCCAGGCCGCCGCGGTTGAGCGCCCAGATCTCGTCGTCGGTCATGTCGGCCACCATCGCCCGCAGCTCGGGCTTGACGCCGAAGAAGTGCTCGCGCACGTACGCGCCGTTGCGCGACTTGTAGGTCTGATAGTCGCCGTCGAGCGCCTCGTTCATCCGCGCCAGCAGGTGCCCCTCGGTGTCGGCGGCCAGCAGCCGGTCCCAGCGCGAGCCCCAGATGACCTTGATGACGTTCCAGCCGGCGCCGCGGAAGACGGTCTCCAGCTCCTGGATGATCTTGCCGTTGCCCCGCACCGGGCCGTCGAGCCGCTGCAGGTTGCAGTTGATGACGAAGATCAGGTTGTCCAGGCGCTCGCGGCCGGCCAGTGAGATCGCGCCCAGCGACTCCGGCTCGTCCATCTCGCCGTCGCCCAGGAACGCCCACACCTTGCGGCCGGCGGTCTCGGCGAGCCGGCGGCCCTGCAGGTACTTCATGAACCGCGCCTGATAGATGGCCATCATCGGGCCCAGGCCCATCGACACCGTGGGGAACTGCCAGAACTCCGGCATCAGCCACGGGTGCGGGTAGGAGCTCAGCCCGTCGACGAAGGCCTCGGTGCGGAACCGGCGCATCTTCTCCTCGGAGATGCGGCCCTCGAGGAACGCCCGCGCGTAGAAGCCGGGCGACGAGTGTCCCTGCATGTAGACGAGGTCGCCGCCGTGCTTCTCGCCGGGAGCGTGCCAGAAGTGGTTGAAGCCCGTCTCGTAGAGGACCGCGGCCGACTGGTAGGAGGCGATGTGGCCGCCCAGCTCCGACGAGGTCTTGTTGGCGTTGAGGACCGTGGCGATCGCGTTCCAGCGCACGATCGACCGTACTCGGCGCTCCAGCGCCGCGTCGACGGGATGAGGCGGCTCGTCGTGCGGCGGGATCGTGTTCAGGTACGGCGTCGTGCCCGCCGGCGCGGGGGCCGCGCCCGTCAGCTGCGCGTGCCCGACGACGCGCTCGAGCAGGAACTGCGCGCGCTGCGCGCCGTCGCTCGCCACAACGGCGTCGAGCGCCTCCAGCCACTCGCGCGTCTCCTGGGGATCAACCTCGACCTGGGATGCCATCGCTGCTCCTGTGCTGTGTGCGCCGTATCACGGTACGACAACGCCCGCCTTCGAGCCTTGATCGTATCGTGGAACGCCCGGTTCCGCTATACGGGAAGGAGGCAGCCGGTGGCCAGCGTGGCGAAGGAGAGGATCTGCCGGAACGCCTCGTCGGCGATCGGCGCGCCACCGATGATGTAGAGCCCGTACGCGTCCTCCAGCGCCACCAGGTTGCGCGCGATGGCCCGGCTGGAGTCCGCCAGCCGGAAGTGCCCGCGCTCCTGGCCCTGCTCGAGCAGCCGCGCGTAGATGTCCACCTGGCGCGCGGTGAGCGAGCGGATCTCCTCGCCCAGCGCCGGGTTGTCGCGGAAGTAGCCGGCGGCGGCGTAGAGCACGCGGAGGTCCTCGTCGTCGGGCCCGGACGGCAGCCCGGCGGCGATCATCGCCACCAGCGCGCGGCGCGGGTCGGCGTCGTCGGCCACCGTGCGGCGCTCGGCGAAGCGCTCCAGCGTGTGCTGGATCGCCTCCTCCACCAGCGCGTCGAAGTCGGGGTAGTAGTAGAGGACCGACAGCGGGCTCAGGCCCGCCTCGGCCGCGACGTCCTTGACCCGCAGCCCGTCGATCCCGCGCGCCGCGATCGCCCGGCGCGCCGCCTGCTGGAGCTGGCCCCGCCGGGCCGCCTGGTCCTTGCGCCGGGCCACGCTTCGCACAATACGGCGAGAAAAGACTTGACGAATCGCACCGGCAATATTTGAATTGCGATTCAAAGAATCGAAGGAGGGCCGCGATGCCGGGTGAGGTCGTCGTTCCGAAGCCTGTGGCGCAGGAGGCGCCCGCCCCCGAGGGCGAGCGCTACGAGCAGGAGCTCTCGCGCTCGCTGCGCGTGCTCGGCAACGTGATGATCACGCTGTCGTCGATCACGCCGGCGTCCTCGGTGTTCATCATCATCCCGGCGATCCTGCTGGGGGTCGGGACGGGGTCGTTCCTCGCGCTGCTGTTCGCCGCCCTGGTGGGCGTGTTCATGGCGTTCTGCTGGGGCGAGCTGTGCGCCGCCTATCCGATCGCCGGCGGCGACTACGCCGTCGTGTGGCACGCGTTCAAGGGCCGGGCCAAACCGCTGGCCGGCCCGGTGAGCATGGTCCTCTTCGCGCTGTGGATCGACACGATCGTGTTCATCCCGGCGGTGATCGCGCTCGGCACGGCGCAGTACCTGGGCGTCGTGTGGACCGTCAACACGAAGGTCGCGGGCGCGGTGGTGATGCTGCTGGCCGCGGGGCTGGCGATCCTGCGCGTGCGGGTCAACGCCGTGCTGACCGGCGTGATGCTGGGCATCGAGATGGTGGCGCTGGCCATCGTGACGGTGCTCGGCGTGGCCCACCTGCACGGCGACCGGGTCGGCCACCTGTTCAGCGGCTGGCAGATCGGCAACGGCCACGGCGGCACCGACGCGGTGACGTTCGGCGCGGTCCTGGCCATCACGGCGGTGGCGGTGTTCGCCTACAACGGCTACGCCGCGCCGGTCAACCTCTCCGAGGAGACGCAGGGCTCCTCGCGCGGCATCGCGCGGGCGATCCTGTGGTCGCTGGTGATCACCGTGCTGGCCGAGCTCGTCCCGACCACGGCGGTGCTGCTGGGCGCGCCGAGCCTCGACACCGTGACCACCGGCACGGCGCCGATGAACGCGTTCCTGCTGGCCACGTCGAGCAGCACGGTCAACGACGTCGTCTCGCTCGGCATCACCGTGGCGATCCTCAACGCGGTGGTGGCGATCGTGATCCAGTTCGGCCGCGTGCTCTACTCGTCCGGGCGCGACCGGGCGTGGCCGGGGCCGGTCAACGGCTGGATGTCCTCGGTGTCGCCGCGTTTCCAGACGCCCTGGTTCGCGACGGCGCTCGTCGGCGTCCTGGGCGCCATCCTCTGCCTGACCGTGTCGCTGGACACCATCATCACGCTGACCGGCGCGACGCTCGTGCTCAACTACGCGCTGGTGGCCGTGGGCGCGATCGTCGGCCGGGCCACCGGCGCGACGGACGGCAGCCCGTACCGCATGCCGGCCTGGCCGCTGCCGCCGGTCCTGGCCATCGCCGCGCTCGTCTACATCACCACCAAGCAGACGCAGAAGTCGCTCGTGGTGACCGGGGTGACGATGCTGATCGGCCTCGCCTACTGGGCCGTGGTGATCTGGCCGCAGAAGGGACGGGCGTGGAACCTGAAGGACCCGATCCTCGACCATGACGAGGACTGAGCTGCGGGCCCGGGCGCTGGGCGTGCCGCTCGCCGGCACGCCCGGCCCGCTGAACGCGATCACCGACGTGCCCGGGGTCGAGGCCGGCTTCGCCACGCTGATCGAGGGCGACGCCGTGCGCACCGGCGTGACCGCGATCCACCCGCGCGGCCGCGGCGGCGCCGGGGACCCGTGCGCGGCCGGGTTCTTCTCCTTGAACGGCAACGGCGAGATGACCGGCGTCTCCTGGATCGAGGAGTCCGGTACGACCGCCGGCCCGATCGCGATCACCAACACGCACGCCGTGGGCGTGGCGCACGCGGGGATCGTGCGCTGGACGGTGAAGCACCACCCGGAGCTGGCCGAGGCCTGGCTGCTGCCGGTGGCCGCCGAGACGTGGGACGGCTACCTGAACGACATCAACGGCGGGCACGTCACCGAGGCCGTGGCCGTCCGCGCGCTGGAGTCCGCGGCGGGCGGGCCGGTGGCCGAGGGCTCGGTCGGCGGCGGCACGGGGATGTGCTGCTACCAGTTCAAGGGCGGGACGGGCACCGCCTCACGGGTCGTGGCCTACGGCGAGGAGACGTTCACGGTCGGCGTGCTCGTCCAGGCCAACTTCGGCGCCCGGCACGAGCTGACGATCGCCGGCGTGCCGCTGGGCGAGGCGCTGGCCGGCGACAACCCGATGGCCGAGTACTTCAGCGCGCCGCCGGGCGCCGGCTCGGTCATCGCGATCGTGATCACGGACGCGCCGCTGCTGCCCGGCCAGTGCAAGGCGCTGGCCCGGCGGGTGCCGCTCGGGCTCGCCCGCACGGGGACGAGCGGCTCGCACTTCTCCGGCGACCTGTTCCTCGCGCTCTCGACGGCCAACCCGGGCGCGTTCACCCGCGGGACGCCGTACGAGGCCGACGCCGGCCGCTACGACGCGCTGCGCTTTCTCCCCTGGGGGCAGATGGACCCGTTCTACGCCGCGGTCGTGCAGGCGACGGAGGAGGCGGTGCTCAACGCGCTGGTGGCCAACGAGGAGATGGTGGGCCGCGACGGCCACCGCGTCCCGGCGCTGCCGCGCGAGCGCGTGGCCGAGCTGCTGGCATCCCGCGGGTAGGGCGGCGCTCGCCGCAGCGGTCTGGCAAGGTGCCGCGGATGGAAGCGGCCCGGCGGATCCTGCGGCGCGCGGACGAGCTCGCCGCGTTCACCGAGGCGCCCGGGCGGATCACCCGCCCGCTCGCCACCCCGTCCCTGGCGGCGGCCATGGCACGCGTGCGCGAGTGGATGGAGGCGGCGGGCCTGGAGACGCGCAGCGACCCCTTGGGCAACGTCGCCGGCCGGCGCGGGAGCGGGCGCGTCGTGCTCGGGTCGCACCTGGACTCGGTGGACGACGCCGGCCGCTATGACGGCATCCTCGGCGTGCTGGTGGGCATCGAGGTGGCCGCGGCCACGGATGTGCCGCTCGAGGTCGTGGCGTTCGCCGACGAGGACGGGCTGCGGTTCCCCGGCGGCGCGTTCCTGGGCAGCCGGGCGTATCTGGGCCGGTTGACCCGCGACGATCTCGCGCTGCGCGACGGCGAGGGCGTGACGCTGGCCGAGGCGATCGGCGTGAGCGAGCCGTGGGCGGGCATGGCCCCGGCGCGGATCGAGGCCTACCTCGAGGTCCACATCGAGCAGGGCCCGGTGCTGGACGCCGAGGGGCTGCCGCTCGGCGTGGTCACCGCGATCGCCGGCCAGAGCGCCGTGGCGGTGGCGTTCGCCGGCCGGGCCGGCCACGCGGGGACGACGCCCATGCCCCTGCGCCGGGACGCGCTCGCCGCGGCGGCCGAGCTCGTGCTGGCCGCGGAGCGCACGGCGCGCGAGACGCCGGGGCTGGTGGCCACGGCCGGGCGGCTCTCCGTGCCCCGCGGCGCGACGAACGTCATCCCGGGCCGCGCGGAGATGACGCTGGACGTGCGCCACGCCTCCGACGCGGTGCGCGAGCGCGCGCTGGTCGACCTGCGCGCCGCGGCGCGCGAGATCGCCGAGCGCCGCGGCGTGGCCGTGGAGTGGGACGAGCGCACGGTGGCCGCGACGGCCTGCGCCCCTGCGCTCGTGGCGGAGGTGGCGCGCGCCGTGGACGCCGTCGGCGCGCCGGTGCGCGAGCTGGTCAGCGGCGCCGGCCACGACGCCATGACGCTGGCGACCGTGACCGACGTGGCGATGCTGTTCGTGCGCTGCGCCGGCGGGATCAGCCACCACCCCGGCGAGTCGGTGCACGAGGCCGACGTCGCGCTGGCGGTGCAGGCCGCCACGCAGTTCGTGCGGAGCCGCGGGTGTACGACCTGATCCTGCGCGGCGGCGACGTGGCGACGCCGGACGGCGCCGTCCCGGCCGACGTCGCCGTCGCCGATGGGCTGATCGCCGCGGTCGGGCAGGGCCTGCCCGGCGGGCGCGAGGAGATCGACGCGCGCGGGCTGCACGTGCTGCCGGGCGGCATCGACCCGCACGTGCACTTCAACGAGCCCGGGCGCACGCACTGGGAGGGCTTCGCCACCGGCACCGCCGCGCTCGCCGCCGGCGGCTTCACCGCGTTCTTCGACATGCCGCTGAACTCGTCGCCGCCGGTGATCGACGGCGCGGCGTTCGACGCCAAGCTGGAGGCGGCGCGGGCGAGCGCGGTGGTCGACTACGGGCTGTGGGGCGGGATCGTCCCGGGCAACCGGGACCGCTTGGAGGAACTGGCCGAGCGCGGCGTCGTCGGCTTCAAGGCGTTCATGTCCGACAGCGGCATCGGCGACTTCCCGCGCGCGGACGACGTCACGCTCTACGAGGGGATGGCCGAGGCCGCGCGGCTCGGCCGGATCGTCGCCGTCCACGCCGAGAACGACGCGCTGACGTCGCGCCGCCGCGGGCCGACGGCGCGCGACTGGCTGGAGTCGCGGCCGCTGGTCGCCGAGCTCGAGGCGATCGGCCGGGCGATCGCGTTCGCCCAGGACACCGGCTGCGCGCTGCACATCGTCCACGTCTCGCACGGGCACGGCGTCGAGCTGGTCAGAGCGGCCCGCGAGCGCGGCGTCGACGTGACCTGCGAGACCTGCCCGCACTACCTCGTGCTCACGCCGGAGCAGGTCGAGGCGCTCGGTCCCGTGGCCAAGTGCGCACCGCCGGTCCGCCGCGACCCCGCTCTCGTGGAGCGGCTCGGCCACGTGCAGATGGTCACATCGGACCACTCGCCCTCGTCACCCGACCTCAAGCGGGGCCCGTTCGCCGACGCCTGGGGCGGCATCGCCGGCTGCCAGACCACCCGGACGCTGCTGCTCAGCTTCGGGCTGGCGCCGGACTGGGTGGCGCGGCTGACCGCCACCGGCCCCGCGGAGCGCTTCCGCATCGCGCGCAAAGGCCGCATCGCGCCCGGCGCCGACGCCGATCTCGCGCTGGTCGAGTCCGGCGATCCGCGGCCGCTCGCCGCCGAGGACCTGCGCTACCGGCACAGGATCTCGCCCTACATCGGCCGCCCGCTGACCGCGCGCGTGGTGCGCACGCTGCTGCGCGGCGCCGAGGTGTACCCCGAGCCGCGCGCACGCCCGCGGCTCCTGACCCCGGAGACGACATGCTGAAGATCACCGCCGGACCGTTCTCGTTCACCGGCGAGCTCGAGCGCGAGCGCGCGCCGAAGACCGTCGCCGCGTTCGAGCGGCTGCTGCCGTTCCACTCGCAGATCATCCACGCGCGCTGGAGCGGCGAGGCCGCCTGGATCCCGCTCGGCGATCTCGACATCGGGCTCGACGGCCAGCCGGAGAACGCCACGAGCCACCCCGCCCCCGGCCAGGTCCTGTGGTACCCGGGCGGGCTGAGCGAGACCGAGATCCTCTTCCCTTACGGCGGCGCGATGTTCGCCAGCATCGTCGGCCAGCTCGCCGGCAACCACTTCCTCACGATCGCCGAGGGGCGCGACCAGCTGCGGCCGCTGGGCGAGCACGTGCTGTGGAAGGGCGCGCTGGACATCGTGTTCGAGTGAGTCCGCATGGCGGAAGAGGCGTTCTGTAGCCTGGACACGTGGCCCGGCAGCGCGTCCAGTCGCTCGACCGCGCGCTCGACCTGCTCGAGGCGCTGAGCGAGGCGGACGAGCTCGGCGTCTCCGAGCTGGCCGCCCGCACCGGGCTCGTCCCCAGCACCGCGCACCGGCTGCTCGCGACGCTCGTGGCCCGCGGCTACGCCGCCCAGAACCCCGCGACCGGGCGCTACCTCACGGGCTTCAAGCTGCTGGAGCTCACGAGCGGGCTGCAGGACCGGCTGGGCCGCCTGCGCGCCGCCGCCCGGCCGCACCTGGAGGCGATCCAGCGCGAGACGGGCGAGACGACGAACCTGGTGGTGCTGGAGGGCCGCAACGCTGTCTACGTGGACACCGTCGGCGGCTCGCGCAGCGTGCGGCTGTTCATCGAGGTCGGCCAGGCGATCCCGGCCCACACCTCCGGCTCGGGCAAGGCGCTGCTGGCCTGGCGCTCGCCCGAGGACCTCGCGGCGCTGTTCGACGGCGAGCCGCTGACCGCCTCCACGCCGCGCACGCTGACCGCGCTCCCCGCGCTCGAGGCGGACCTGGAGCGCGTCCGCCGCCAGGGCTACGCCACCGACGACGAGGAGCACGAGCTCGGCGTGGCCTGCGTGGCCACGCCCGTGCTGGACGCGGCCGGCCAGGCGCTGGCGGCGATCAGCGTGACCGGGCCGGCGCCGCGCATCGACCCGACCCGGCTCGCCGGGCTGCTGCGCGAGCACGCGCAGCAGGTCTCGGCGGCGCTGTAGCTATTCGGTCGGGGCCGGCTCGACGGAGATGACGCGGCCGCGCCGGCCCTCGCGGAACTGCACGATGCCCGCGGCGCGGGCGTAGATCGTGTCGTCGCGGCCGATGCCGGCGCCGTCGCCGGGCTTGAAGCGCGTGCCGCGCTGGCGCACGATGATCTCGCCGCCGGTCACGGTCTGCCCGGCGAACACCTTCACGCCGAGGCGCTTGGCGTTGGAGTCGCGGCCGTTGCGGCTGGAGCCGAGGCCCTTCTTGTGTGCCATCTCGTCAGCTCCCCTTGCCGATGGAGGTGATGCGGATGCGCGTGAGCTCCTGGCGGTGGCCGGTGCGCCGCTTGTAGCCGCGCTTGGGCTTGAACTTGAACACGCGCAGCTTGGGCCCGCGCTCGTGCGCGACGATCTCGGCGGAGACGTTCGCCTGCGACAGCGCGTCGCCGTCGAACAGCGGATCGCCATCGCCGGCCAGGAGCAGCGGCTGCAGCGCCACCGTGGCGCCCACGTCGTCGGGCAGCCGCTCCACGAGCAGGGTCTGGCCCTCGCTCACGCGGTACTGCTTGCCGCCGGTCTTGATGACTGCGTAGGACATGGCTCTCACTCGGTGACTTCTGCGTCTGCCTTGGCACGCGAACGGCGCCGTCCGCCTCTGCGGCCGCGGCGCCGAGGCTTGGAGGATAGCGCGCCGTCCTCATCCGCGGCCTCCGTGGGCTCCTCGGCGACGGGCTCCTCGGGCTCCTTGGACCGCTTGCGCTTGCGCCCCGCCGGCTTGTCCGCCGCCGCGCCCTCGTCGGACGACGCCTTCCC
>JAICUS010000876.1 GCA_025935735.1 Solirubrobacteraceae bacterium
CCGCGGCTCGCCGCGGCGCGTGTCGGGTTTGTCGGCCTCAGCCCGACGCAGGCGACACGCGCCGCGGTCGGACGGTCGATCCTGGACGGCGATGAGCGAACCGGCCGGAGGTGAGAGCGATTCGACCATACCCTCGCGGCTGCGGGGCGCGCACATGGCCATCCCGACCCGGCAACGTTTCCGAGTGCTCCACCCGTAGCGGGGAAGATCCCTCCGGGGCGCCTGATGAGCGCGAACGCGCCACCGGGGCTCCTATCCGTCGCAGATTCGACGGTAACGGGCCCCATCCGGCGCGACGAGCGGCAACGCGCCAGGCCCGGCGCCCGGAGGGACCGCATCCGTACCCTGCCGCAGTTCGCCGAGCCCGCGCTACCCGGTTACGAGCGCGATCGCGAACCCGTCCCAGCCCTTGGCGCCGACGGTCTGGACGGCGGTCGCGACCACGCCCGGCGTGGCGGCCAGGCGGTCGAGGAAGCGCCGTGCGCCCTCGGCGCCGGCGTTTCCCGCGGGCGAGAGGATCGCCCCGCGGCGGACGATGTTGTCGGCCACGATCAGCGTGCCCGGGCGGGAGAGCCGGAGCGCTTCGGTGAGGTACTCGTCGTAGCTGCGCTTGTCGGCGTCGATGAAGATGAAGTCGAACGGACCGTCGAGGGACTGGAGCGTCTCGCCCGCCGGTCCGACCAGCACGGTCACGACCGAGCCGAACCCCGCCGCCGCGAGGTTCTGGCGCGCCACGTCCGCGTGCTCGGGGGAGAGCTCGAGCGTGACGATTCGGCCCTCCGGCGCCACGGCGCGGGCCAGCCAGAGCGTGCTGTAGCCGCCGAGCGTGCCGATCTCCAGCACGCTTCGTGCGCCGACGGCGCGGGCGAGCACCTCGAGCAGGCGGCCCTGAAGCGGCGAGACGTCGATCGCGGGCAAGCCGGCCGCCGCGTTCGCGGACAGCGCCTCGGCGAACGCGGTGCCCACGAGCGCGTCCGCCAGGTAGCGGTCGACCGCCTCCGGGTCGCTCATTCCGGCGGCTCGTGCGGGTAGCAGGCGAGCGCGAGGCGGAACGCGTGGCCCTCGCCGCCGCCGTAGCGCTCGAGCACGTCCTGGAAGGCGCGCTGGAGGTCGGCCACGAACGCCGCTCCCTGGTCCGGCGCCAGCCGCACCTCGCCCGAGGCGCCGAAGGAGGGCAGGACCGCCGGCGCGCTCGCCAGCCGGGCGAGGTCGGCCTGCACGGACTCCGACAGCGACAGCAGGTACCCCAGGCCCAGGTGGTCGGACGGCGCGCGCTCGGCGCCCAGCCGGCCGACCAGCTCCGGGGCCACCCAGTAGGACTGGGCCACAGCCTGGTAGGTCCCCTCGACGATCCCGCGCACGCGCCGCTCGTCGACGAGCTCGAGCAGCCCGGCCTTCTGGAGGCGCTTGACGTGGTAGTAGACGGCCTGCGGCGACTCGCCCAGCTCGGCGCCGACCTGGGTGCACGTGCGCGCCGACGCGAACTGGCGCAGGACCTCGACGCGCTTGGGCTTCATCAGCGCCTCGGCCTGCTCGATGCGGTCCAGATAGAGCAGCTCCCTCACGCACAACGGATGCTGTACGTGAAGGCCCACGAGGTCAAGTCGCGACAGCCGCCGTGCAGAA
>JAICUS010000452.1 GCA_025935735.1 Solirubrobacteraceae bacterium
AGTGCCCAGCGGCGGCGTTGGCCACGAACGCGTCCACGCCGCCGAGCGCCTCGGCCAGCTCGTCGACCACGGCGTCCGCGCCCGGCACGTTCTCGATGTCCGCCCGCCGGGCCAGCGCGTCGCAGCACGCGCGCCCGATCCCGGAGTTGCCGCCGGTGACGATCGCGCTCGGCACCCTCAGGGCGCCGCGGAGATCGCCTCGACGAGGTCGCCGACCTTGTCCTCGCCGATGCACTCGGCGCCGCCGGTCATCAGTTCGAGTGCCGTTTTCCCCATGCGCCCGGGCTACCCGAGCCCGCGCGCGCGGGGATCAGTGCGCCGTCACGCCTCTGACGCCCAACCGGCGGTGAGTTGCGGGCCGTTCGGGGTAAGGCTGTCGGCATGGCTTCCCGGCAAGAACGCAAGCTGGCCGGCAGCGGCGCCCGCTTCATCGCGATCGGCGCGCCGCTCGTGGTGATCGGCGTCGTGCTCGCGCTGCTGCTCAACGGCACCGCGCTCGGCATCGGCGTGGCGATCGCCGTGCTCGGCGCGATCCCCGTCGTGGTGGGCATCGTGCTGCTGGCCACCGCCGGCACCGAGCAGCACGCCCGCAAGGACCGTCCGTTCGCGTGACGGCCACGGACCTGCCGGGCACGGCCGGCGAGGAGTACGCCGCGGCGGCCGAGCACCGCCCGCTGGCCGGCTACGCCGCGCTCAGCGGGGCGCTCGCGGCCGGGTTCGCCGCCGGGCTCATCAAGGCCCCGCTGCCGGAGCGGATCGCCCCGCAGGACGTCGTACTGGCCGGCGTGGCCCACCCACAAGCTGAGCCGGCTGATCGCCAAGGACAAGGTGACGAGCTTCCTGCGCGCGCCGTTCACCGAGTTCCAGGAGCCGTCGGGCAAGGGCGAGATCGAGGAGAAGCCGCGCGGGCGCGGGCTGCGGCTGGCCACCGGCGAGCTGCTCGTCTGCCCGTACTGCATCGCCCAGTGGATCGCCGCGGGCTTCGCCGTCGGCTACGTCCGCGCGCCCCGGCTCACCCGCCTGCTCGCCGGCATGTACACGATGTACGCGATCTCCGACGGCCTCCAGTTCGCCCACCTGGCGGCGGACGAGAAGACGTAGTGGTCACGCGGCTGACGACCGCCGCTCCGATTCGCGGCGAAGCGGATAGTTAGCCCGCGATGCCGAGTCTGCCCCCGCTGCTGCGCCAGCTCCGCGACCCGCTCGGCCTGGGTCCCGCGGCGCAGTCCAAGCGCTCGCGTGAGCTGAAGCCCCGCACCGCCACCGCGGACAAGGTCGTGAGGTCGATCTGCCCGTACTGCGCCGTCGGCTGCGGCCAGAAGGTCTACGTCAAGGACGAGAAGGTCGTCCAGATCGAGGGCGACCCGGACTCGCCGATCTCGCGCGGGCGCCTGTGCCCGAAGGGCGCGGCCTCCGAGAACCTGGTCAACAGCCCGTCGCGGGCGACCACGGTCCGCTACCGCCGCCCGTACGGCACCGAGTGGGAGGACCTGCCGCTCGACACGGCGATGGACATGATCGCCGACCGCTTCCTCTCCACGCGCGCGCAGACCTGGGAGAGCGACGACGAGGACGGCAACCCGCTCAACCGCACGCTCGGCGTGGCCATCCTCGGCGGGGCGACGCTGGACACCGAGGAGAACTACCTGCTGAAGAAGTGCTTCACGGCGGCGGGGGCGCTGTCCATCGAGAACCAGGCCCGCATATGACACAGCTCCACGGTCCCCGGTCTGGGGACCTCGTTCGGGCGCGGCGGCGCCACCACGTTCCAGCAGGACCTGCAGAACTCCGACTGCATCGTGATCATGGGCTCCAACATGGCCGAGCAGCACCCGGTGGGGTTCCAGTGGGTGGTCGAGGCCAAGGAGCGCGGCGCGCAGGTCTTCCACGTCGACCCGCGCTTCACCCGCACGAGCGCGATCGCCGACCTGCACGTCCCGCTGCGGCCCGGCTCAGACATCGCCTTCCTGGGCGGCGTGATCAACCACATCCTGTCCACCGGGTCTGAGTTCCGCGAGTACGTCCGGCACTTCACCAACGCCCCGGCGATCCTCAAGGAGGAGTTCCAGGACACCGAGGAGCTCGACGGCTTCTTCTCCGGCTGGGAGGAGGACGCCGGCGCCTACAAGGTCGAGTCCTGGGGCTACCGCGGCACGTCGGGCGAGCTGACCGCGGGCAAGTCCCTGCAGGTCGGCGACGTGTCGGGCGACCAGGCCCACGGCGCGCACGGCATGGACCTCGACCACGGCGAGCCGCCGGAGGTCGACCTCGACCTCGAGCACCCGATGTGCGTCTTCCAGGTGCTCAAGCGCCACTACGCGCGCTACACGCCCGAGTTCGTCGAGCGCGTCTGCGGCGTGCCGCGGGAGAAGTTCCTCGCGGTGGCCGATGCGCTGTGCCGCAACTCCGGCCCCGAGCGCACGAGCGCGTTCTGCTACGCGGTCGGCTGGACGCACCACACCACCGGCGTCCAGACCATCCGCGCCGCCGCGATCATCCAGCTGCTGCTGGGCAACATCGGCCGGCCGGGCGGCGGCATCCTCGCCCTGCGCGGCCACGCGAACATCCAGGGCTCGACGGACATCCCGACGCTCTACGACATCCTGCCGAGCTACATCCCGATGCCGCACCCGATGTCGGGCTCCGACCTCGATCACTTCGTGGACAAGAACGGCCCGAAGAGCGGCGTGTGGGGTGAGCTGAAGGCCTACACGGTGTCGCTGCTGAAGGCCTGGTGGGGCGACGCGGCGACGGAGGAGAACAACTTCGGCTTCCCCTGGCTGCCGCGGGTCAACGGCGACCACTCGCACTACGCGATGCTGCAGCGGATGGCCGACGGGAACTGCCCGGGATTCATCTGCATCGGCCAGAACCCGGTCGTCGGCTCGGCCAACTCGACGCTCGTGCGCAAGGCGCTCGGGAGCCTCGAGTGGCTCGTGGTGCGCGACCTGCAGGAGATCGAGACGGCGACGTTCTGGCGCGACAGCCCGGAGATCGAGGCGGGCGAGACGTCGCCGGAGCGGATCGGCACCGAGGTCTTCTTCCTGCCGGCCGCGGCGCACACCGAGAAGAACGGCACGTTCACCAACACCCAGCGGTTGCTGCAGTGGCACGAGAAGGCCATCGAGCCGCCGGGCGACTGCCGCTCCGACCTGTGGTTCGCCTTCCAGCTCACGCACAAGCTGCGCGAGAAGCTGGCCGGATCGGAGCTGGAGCGCGACAAGCCGCTGCTGGCGCTCACCTGGGACTACCCGACCGAGGGCGCCTACGACGACCCGGACGCCGAGGCGATCCTGCAGGAGATCAACGGCCGCAAGGCCGGCGGCTCGCTCGTCTCCAAGTATCAGGAGCTCTCCGACGACGGGTCGACCACGTGCGGCTCGTGGCTGCACGCGGGCATCTACGCCGACGGCGTCAACCAGACGGCGCGGCGCAAGCCGCACACCGAGCAGAACTGGATCGCCCCCGAGTGGGGCTGGTCGTGGCCGTCCAACCGGCGCATCCTCTACAACCGCGCGTCCGCCCGGCCGGACGGGACGCCGTGGTCGGAGCGCAAGCGCTACGTCTGGTGGGACGCCGGCGAGGGCCAGTGGACGTCCAACGGCGACGACCCGGACTTCGTGCCCGACAAGGCGCCGGACTACGTGCCGCCCAAGGACGCCACCGGCATGGACGCGATCCGCGGCACGACGCCGTTCATCGCCCATCCCGACGGGCTCGGCTGGATCTACGCGCCGTCGGGGCTGGTGGACGGCCCGCTGCCCACCCACTACGAGCCGCACGAGTCGCCGGTGGCCAACGAGCTCTACTCCGTCAGCGCCAGCCCCACCCGGCAGCGGCTGAAGGCGGCCGAGAACCCGTATCACCGCAGCGCGGACGCCCCCGGCGCCGAGGTGTTCCCGTACGTGCTCACCACCTACCGGCTCACCGAGCACCACACGGCGGGCGGCATGTCGCGCTGGGTCGCGTTCCTGTCCGAGCTCCAGCCGGAGATGTTCGTCGAGATCAGCCCGGAGCTCGCGTCCGAGCGCGGGCTCGAGCACGCCGGCTGGGCCACGGTGGTCACGGCGCGTACGGCGATCGAGGCGCGGGTGATGGTCACCGACCGGGTCAAGCCGCTCACCATCGACGGCCGGGTGGTCCACCAGGTCGGCGTCCCCTATCACTGGGGGCGCAACGGGCTGGTCAAGGGCGACGCGGGCAACGAGCTGCTCTCGCAGGTGCTCGACCTCAACGTGCACATCGCCGAGTACAAGGCCGCGACGTGCGACATCCGGCCGGGCCGGCGCCCGCGCGGGCCGGCGCTGCGCGAGCTGGTGGAGGACTACCGCCGCCGCGGGGACGTCACGTACGAGAGCCGGCACGACAGCCGCGGCGGGGGCATCGGCTGATGGCCGCGCGCGTCGGCTTCTTCACGGACACGAGCGTCTGCATCGGCTGCAAGGCGTGCGAGGTCGCGTGCAAGGAGTGGAACCAGATCCCGGCCTCGATGCACGGGTTCACCGGCGACTCCTACGACAACACGATCGACCTGGGCGCGAACACGTGGCGCCACGTGGCGTTCGTCGAGCAGCGCAAGCCGCTGGACGCGGACGGCCCGGGCTCGCTGGTCCAGGTGGCGGCGCGCGGCGAGCTGGCCCACGACACCGGCCTGCAGACCTATCAGGACGGCGACGGGATGCGCTGGCTGATGTCCTCGGACGTGTGCAAGCACTGCACGCACGCCGCCTGCCTGGAGGTCTGCCCGACCGGCGCGCTGTTCCGCACCGAGTTCGACACCGTCGTGGTGCAGGAGGACATCTGCAACGGCTGCGGCTACTGCGTCCCCGCCTGCCCGTTCGGCGTGCTCGACCAGCGCGAGGACGACGGCCGGGTGTGGAAGTGCACGCTCTGCTACGACCGGCTGAAGGACGACAAGGAGCCGGCCTGCGCGCAGGCCTGCCCGACGAACTCGATCCAGTTCGGCGAGCTCGAGGAGCTGCGCGGGCGCGCCGAGGCGCGGCTGTCGACGCTGCAGGCGGCCGGCCTGGCCGAGGCGCGCCTCTACGGCGCGGACGACGACGACGGCGTCGGCGGCTTCGGCGCGTTCTTCCTGCTGCTCGACGAGCCCGAGGTCTAC
>JAICUS010000671.1 GCA_025935735.1 Solirubrobacteraceae bacterium
CGGCCGCCACGCGCTGGCCCACTTCGCCCCGGGCGTCCGGATCTCCGACGTGCACGGGACCGCGCTGCCGTTCGGCGCGCGCACGCTGTTCCCGCTCTACCACCCGGCCGCGGCGCTGCGCGGCACCCGAATGCGCGAGACGTTCCTGGCCGACGCGCGCCGGCTGGCATTAGCCTGAGCGCATGCGCTTCGCGCGCCGCCGCATCGCCACCGACCCGCTGGCCGACCTGCGCCGGCTGACCCGCGAGGCCCTGGGCGAGAACACGATGGTCGAGTCGGCCGCGAGAGCTCGGTGCTGATGCGCGAGCTCGACGACGCCGGCTCGGCGCCGATGTTCGACCCGCCGGTCACCGCCGGCGCGCTGGAGGCGGCGCTGACGTTCCTGGCCCGCGCCCGCGGCCGCTGGACCGCCGAGGAGGTGACCACGTGAACCCGGCGATGCGCCGCTACTACGACGTGCGGGCCGAGGAGTACGACGAGTGGTGGCAGGACGAGGGCCGCTTCACCGAGCGCGAGCGGCCGGGCTGGCACGAGGACGTGGCGGCGCTCTGCGCGGCGGTGGCCGAGCTGCCGCCCGCGCGCACGCTCGACCTGGCCTGCGGGACCGGCTTCCTCACGGCGCACCTGCGCGGCGAGGTCACCGGGCTCGACCAGAGCCCGAAGATGCTCGGGGTGGCCCGCCGGCGGCTGCCGGAGGCCGAGCTCGTGGCGGGCGACGCGCTGGCGCCGCCGTTCGCGCCCGCGAGCTTCGAGCGCGTGTTCAGCGGCCACTTCTACGGGCACCTGGACGAGGGGCAGCGGCGGGAGTTCGTCCGCGTCGCCCGCGAGCTGGCGGGCGAGCTGGTGATCGTCGACTCGGCGTCCCGGCCCGACCGGGCGGACGAGGAGTGGGAGGAGCGGGTCCTCAACGACGGCTCGCGGCACGAGGTCTACAAGCGCCGCTTCACCGCCGGCGCGCTGGCCGCGGAGCTCGGCGGCGGCGAGACGCTGCACGCCGGCCCCTGGTTCGTGGCCGTGCGAGCGCGTTAGCCGGCCGTCCGCAGCGACGCGCCGCGCGCGCGCTCGCCCAGCGCGAAGTACGGCGGCAGCGCCTCTCCACCGGTCCAGGCGGCGGCGAGGCGCTCGGCCATCGCCGGCCCGTGCTTGAAGCCGTGGCCCGAGCCGCCGCCGACGATCCACACGGACGCGTGCTCCGGGTGCGGCGCGGCGATGAAGTGGCTGTCCGGCGAGAGCTCGTAGCGGCAGGTCCGCGTGCCCTTCAGCGGCGCGCCGGCGAGCGCCGGGAAGCGGTCGGCGAGATAGCCGCGGGTCAGCCGCTCGATCTCCGGCGTGCCGGCCGGCAGGTCGGCGTCCGGGTTCAGCGGCGGGCCCTGCGCGTCCCACGCGACCTTGGCGCCGAGCCCGTGGAGGTCGCCCGTGCCGTAGGTCGCCCGCTCGTAGTCGACCCAGCCGGGTGCCGCGCGCCAGGCCGGGCCGCCGTCGAAGAAGCACAGCTCCTGCAGGGTGACCGTGAGCGTGACGAGCTCGCGGAACAGGCCCGCGAGCCAGCCGCCGCAGCTCCAGACCGCCAGGTCGGCCTCGAGCGTGCGGCCGTCGTCCAGGCGGACGGCGTCGCGCTCCGGGGTCGCGCGGGCGCGCAGGACCTCCGCGCCCCGGGCCTGTGCGGCGCGCGCCAGCGCCTGCACGGCCCGCTGCGCGCGCAGCACGCCGGCCTCCGGCTCGTGCAGCGCCCAGGCGAGGTCGTCGCCCTTGAACGACGGGAAGCGCGCCCCGGCCTCGCCGACCTCCTCGCGCGCGGCCGGGATGCCCAGCTCGCCCAGCACGCGCAGCGAGTCGGCCTCCCAGCCGGTCTCGTCGTGCGCGAACCACACGACCCCGCACTCGGTCAGCAGGTCCTCGCCCGTCTCGGCCTCCAGCTCGCGCCACAGCGTCCGCGCCCGCCGGGCGCTGCGCGCGTAGTCCGGGTCAGCGCCGTGCGCGCAGCGGATCAGCCGCGTCTCGCCGCCGGACGTCGCCCGCGCGTCGCCGGGCGCGAACTGGTCGACGAGCGTCACCTCGTCCCCACGCCCGGACAGGTGCCAGGCGAGCGACGAGCCGAACGTCCCGCCGCCCACGATCACCACGCGCATGGCCGGGACGCTACAACCCGTCCATGCTGGCGGCCGCCCTGGCGACGTTCGTCATCGGCCACTCCGTGCAGGGGCGGCCGATCGAGGCGACCCGGGTGGGCGACCCGGCGGCGCCGGTGCACGTGCTCGTGGTGGGCGACGTGCACGGCAACGAGCCGGCCGGCGAGAGGATCGTCGCGCGGCTGCGGCGGGCGCGGCTCAGCGGCGTGGCGTTCTGGCTCGTGCGCACGGCGAACCCGGACGGCCGCGCGCTCGGGACCCGCCAGAACGCCCGCGGCGTCGACCTCAACCGCAACTTCCCGTACCGCTGGGCGCAGGCCGCCCGCGGCACCTACTACCCCGGGCCGCGGCCGGCGTCGGAGCCGGAGACCCGCGCGCTGATGCGGCTCGTCCGCCGCGTGCGCCCGCAGCTGGCGGTCTACTACCACCAGCACATGGGGATCACCGTGCGCGAGCGCGGGGGCGACGTGTCCGTGGAGCGCGAGTACGCCCGCCGCACCGGGCTGCCGCTGCGCTCGCTGCCGGACTACGGCGGCACCGCGGTGTCCTGGGAGGACCGCGAGGTGCCGGGCAGCACGGCGTTCGTGGTCGAGCTGCACGCCGGGCCAGCGCCCGTGGCCCGCCACGCCCGCGCCGTGCTCGCCCTCGCGCGGCAGCTGTCTCGCCCGGAGGGCCCGCCACCGCTCCGCTCGCTCGCCCAGGGGGCTCGCCGCTTCGCTAGCGTGCCGCGTCGTGACGATCGTCCTGGTCCGGCACGGGGAGACGGAGTGGAGCGCGTCCGGGCGCCACACCTCGCGCACCGACGTCCCGCTGACCGAGAAGGGCCGCGCGGCGGCGCGGGGGC
>JAICUS010000417.1 GCA_025935735.1 Solirubrobacteraceae bacterium
CGGCCTGCGCGAGATGGCCCGGGTCACCCGCCCGGGAGGGACGGTCGCCGCCTGCATGTGGGACATCGCCGGCGGCGGGATGACGATGCTGCGGATCTTCTGGGACGCGGTCCGCACGGTGGACCCCGATGCGCAGGGCGAGCGGCGGATGGCCGGTACCGCGAAGGGCGACATCGCCGAGCGCATGGGGCGCGCGGGCCTACGCGACGTCGAGGCGGGCACGCTCACCACCCACGCGAGCTACACGGGCTTCGGCGACTTCTGGGAGCCGTTCACCTTCGCCGTCGGGCCCGCCGGCCACTACCTGAGCACCCGCGACGACGCCCAGGCGGCGGCGATCCGCGACGCCTGCCGCGCGGAGCTGCCCGACGGCCCGTTCACGCTCGACGCCCGCGCCTGGTACGCCCGCGGCACGGTCAGCGGCTGAGCGCGCGCTCGGCCCAGGCCAGGACCCGGCCGGCCACCTCGGGCACGGCCAGCGCGGTGGTGTCGATGACGTCGATCCGCCAGCGCGGGTCGCCGCGCCGCCAGCCGGACCAGCGGTCCCAGCGCATCTCCGGCCAGCCGCCGGTGGTGAGCACGTGCGGCATCCAGCCCGGGTCGGCGGCGTGGCGGCGCATCCAGTCGGCGAACGCGACGTGGTTGGGCAGCAGCGCACGTCCGGCGCCAGCGCGGGCGCGACGACCGCGCGGACGCTCGGCTTGCCGGCGCCGCTCGCTCCCGACACCAGCAGGAAGGTCACCCGCACCGCATAGCATGCCGGCATGGGCGAGCGACGCGTGCGGCGCGGTACGGTGCGGTGACCGCCTACATCGGCACGACGGATGGCGTGCACCGCCTCCACGAGGGCGCGGTCGAGCCGCTCGGGCTCGCGGGCGAGCGGATCATGGCCGTCCATGCCGCCGGCGACGTCGTGCTCGCCGGCAGTTATGGCAACGGCCTGTTCCGCAGCGCCGACGCCGGCGCCACCTGGACCCGCGTGGAGGCCGGCCTGACCGCCTCGGCGTTCCGGTTCCTCGGCCCGGACCCGCTGCGGCCGGACACGCTGCTCGCCGGCACCGAGCCCGCGCGGATCTTCCGCAGCGGCGACGGCGGCGAGACCTGGGAGGAGCTGGAGGGCGTCGGGCGGCTGCCCGGCCACGACGAGTGGTTCCTGCCGTACTCGCCGCGGGCCGGCGCGGTGCGCAACGTGCACGGCGCCGCCGGGCGGCTCTTCGGCTCGCTCGAGGTCGGCGGCCTGCTGCGCTCCGACGACGGCGGCGCGAGCTGGACGTGCGCACCGGTGATTGCCGACGAGGACATCCACCACGTCACCGGGCATCCCGTCGACCCCGACCTGCTGTTCGTGTCGCTCGGCACCGCCTCGCTGCCGTCCTCGTCTCCGGGGGAGCCGCTCGGCGGCGTGGCCCGCTCGCGCGACGGCGGCCGCAGCTGGGAGAAGGTGGAGACCGACTACACGCGCGCGACGCTCGTCCCGCCCGGGCGCCCCGACCTGCTCCTCGCCGGGCCGGCGCCCCGGGTCGGCCGCGGCGGCCGGATCGTCGTCTCCGCCGACGCCGGCGACAGCTGGCGCGCCGCCGGCGACGGGATCGAGGTCCCGATGCCCGACATGGTCGAGCTCTTCCTCGCCGCCCCGGACGGCAGCGTCTGGGCGTTGTGCTCCCGCGGCCGCCTGCTGCGCGCCGAGCCGGGCGACTGGAACTGGAGCTCGATCCTGCCCGACGGCAGCGCGCTCGAGGTCAAGTCGGTCGCGTTCGCGGACTGAGCGCCGTCACGGACCGAGCAGGGCGAGCGGCACGACGGCGATGTGGTCGGGACGCCGGTACGCCGCCGGGCCCGTCGTCACGACCATGCTGTCCAGCAGCCCGTCGCCCAGCTTGTCCTGCAGCCACCGCAGGTGCCGGACATCGGCGTCATCGACGGCGCGGGTCAGCTTCGCCTCGATGGCCACGACGCGGCCGTCGTCCCGCTCGACGATCAGATCGACCTCCTGCCGTCCCCGAGCGGTCCGCAGATGACCGACGCGCGCCTCGCTGTGAGCGGCGTAGACGCGCACCGACAGCCCGACGAGGCTCTCGAACAGCGCCCCGAGCAGCGTGCCGTCGCGGGCGATGGCGGGCCCGGGCGACTCTCCCGCGAGCAGGGCCCGCGCATCCACGCCGAGCAGGCGCGCGGCCAGCGCGGGATCCGCCAACTGGTGCTTGGGCGCGCGACCGAGTTGATTGAGCGGGTTGTTCGCGGGAATCCAGGCGGTGACGTCGTCGAGGATCCACACGCGTTCCAGGGCGGCACGGTACGCCTGGACGGTTTCCTTGGCGGGCTTGTGGTCTTCGCCCGGGGTCGCGGCGTCGCGGATCTTCTCCAGGCTCGTGGTCGTGGCCGTCGCCGCCGCGTACGCGGCCATCCACCGGCGCAGCGCGGTCGGGTCGCGGATGGTGATGCCTGTTTCGTCGGGGATCTCGCGATCGACGATCCGGTCGAGATACCCCTCGAGCTGAAGGCGGCGGGCGCGACTGGACAGCCCGCGAATCCCCGGCAGCCCAGAAGCGAGGATCTCTTCCGTGTAGTCGGTGAGGGTCAGGTCGCTCGTCCCGCCGATGGCCGGGCGCGCTCCCGTGAGCAGGTCCGCGAGGCTGACGGTCTGGCCGGGAAGCCGCTCGGCGATGCTCAGCGGGCGCATCCGCAGCGCGACGATGCGCCCAGCGCCTGAGTGCGTCGGCGGCGAGGCGGGGGTAGCGGAGCCCGTCAGGACAAAGCTGCCGGGCGGCGCCCCATCGTCGACGGCTCGGCGGACCAGGTCCCACACGACGGGCAGCCGTTGCCATTCGTCGATCAGCACGGGAGGCTCGCCCTCCAGCAGGCGGGCCGGATCGGCCCCGGCTATGGCGAGTGCGGCCGGATCGTCGAGTCGATGCGCTGTCCGGGCGCGTTGCAGCGCCGTGCGCGTCTTACCGACGGCCTTCGGGCCTTCGAGGGCGACGGCGGCCAGGCTCGCCATGAGGCCGTCGAGCTCGTCGTCGAGCACGCGGCGCTGGTAGGACGGCAACCCGGGCACGTACCCGACTCTACCATTTCGACAGATATCAGTCGACCATTACGACAGGATAGAGCCACCTATTTCGACAGCAGGCGCTCGCCTGTTTCGTCAGCGCGGAGTCGCTGGGCTCAGAGCCGGTGCTCGCCCGTCGCGCTGCGGCCGGCGGTGGAGGCCGTGGCGCCGTCGAGGGCCGCGCCGAGGGTGACGGTCGCGCGCTGCTCGTCGGTGCCGCGGACGATCCGCAGCGCCAGGCGCCCGCCGCCGGCCGCGTCGTCGATGGCGGCGTAGAGATCGGCGACCGAGCGCAGCTCGCGGCGCCCGGCGGACAGCAGGACGTCGCCGGTGCGCAGGCCGGCGCGCTCGGCCGGCCCGCCGCCGCGGACGGCGCGCACCAGCAGGCCGAGCGCCGGGGGGAGCCCGACCGCCTCCCGCAGCTCGGCGGCGACGTGCACCGGCGCGAGCGTCAGCCCGAGGCCGACGCTGGCGTCGGGGGGCGGCGTCGAGCCCTCGAACTCGACGAGCAGCTTGCGCAGCAGGCCGGCGAGCGCGTCGAGCTCCTCGCCGCTGAGCGCCCCGAGCAGCCGCCGCTCGTTGCGCAGGTGGGCGGGCACGACGGCCTCGGCCAGCTCGCGCCCGCGGTCGGTGAGGCTGATCAGCGTGTTGCGCGCCGAGCTCGGGTCGACGCGGCGGTTCACGAGGCCCTCGGCCTCGAGCCGGTCGATGCGCACCGACATGGTCCCCGAGGTCAGCCCCAGCTCCTCCATCAGCCGGCGCTGGCTCACCCCCTCGTCGGCCAGGCGGACCAGCGTCGCCAGCACGGCGAAGCTCGGCGCGCGCAGGCCGTGGGCGGCGAACAGCCCCTCGAGCGCGGCGTCGATGTGCCCGCGGACCCGCGCCAGGCGGGCGATCACCGCGACCGGGGCGAAGTCGAGGTCCGGCCGGCGCTCGTGCCAGGAGGCGAGCAGCACGTCGACCGAGTCGCGCGGCGAGCAGTGCAGCGCGTCGAGCGCCATGTGCCCAACCCTAGAGGGCAAGCCGCTTGACAACAACTTGAATCCAAGCTTTGATATGACGCTGTGACGCACAGCGATCTGAACCCCGTGAATCCCGGCCGCCCCAAGCGGGCGGCGATCGTCATCTCGAACGCCGCCGTGTCGACCTCGACCGGCTGGCCGGTCGGGTTCTGGTGGTCGGAGCTGACCCACCCCTACTACGCGTTCACCGAGGCCGGCTGGGCGGTCGACGTCTACTCGCCCGACGGCGGCCGCTGCGAGTGGGACGCGATGAGCGATCCCGAGGATCCCTCGCAGTGGCAGGCCGAGGACGTGATCTCGCGCGGCTACAAGCACGACCCGGCGTTCCTCGCGCTGATCGAGGACACCAAGCCGGTGCGCGAGCTCGACACCGGCGCCTATGACGTGCTCGTGGTGGCCGGCGGGCAGCGCCCGATGTTCACCTTCAAGGACGCCGCCGACCTGCAGGCGAAGTTCGTCGAGTTCTACGAGACCGGCAAGGTCACGGCGGCGCTGTGCCACGGCGCGGCGATCCTCGCGTTCGCCACGCTCTCCGGCGGCGAGCCGCTGGTGAAGGGCAAGACCGTGACCGGCTTCCCCAACGTCGAGGAGGACGCGGCCGACCGGATGACCTGGGACGCCGGCGCGCTGCCGGAGGGAGAGCACATCATGCCCTGGCGCGTCGAGGACGAGCTGCGCGAGCTCGGCGCCAACTTCATCCAGGCGGGCGCGTTCCGCGCGTTCGCCATCCGCGACGGCAACCTGGTCACCGGCCAGCAGAACTTCTCCGGCGCCGAGGTGGCCAAGGCGATCCTGGAGGCGGTGGGGCGATGAACATCGCGATCGTCGGCGCCGGCCGGATCGGCGGCAACATCGCCCGCCAGCTCGCGCGCGCGGGCCACGACGTGACCGTGAGCTTCGCGCGCGACCTCGGCGCGCTGCGCTCCCTGGCGGACGAGCTCGGTGCGGCGGTCGCCGCGCCGGCCGAGGCCGTGGCGGCCGCGGAGGTCGTGGTCATCGCGGTGCCCTGGGGCGTGCTGCCGGCGGCGCTGGAGGCGGCCGGCCCGCTCGCCGGCAAGGTGGTGGTGGACACGACCAACCAGTTCGGGGCGGGCCCGCTGCCCGCGCCCGGCCAGACCGCGGCCGCGTTCAACGCGGCGCGCATGCCCGGCGCCCGCTACACGAAGTGCTTCAACACGCTGACGGCGGCCTTCCAGGCGGCGACGGCGCACCGCGAGCCGCGGGTCGTGCAGTGGCTGTGCGGCGACGACGAGGAGGCCAAGCACGTCGTCATCCGGCTGGTCCGCGACGCGGGCTATGAGCCGGTCGACCTCGGCGGCACCGCGGGCTGCGAGGCGATGGAGGCCCCGCGCCGCGACGGCTCCGTCTACGGCGAGGAGTACCGCCTCACCGACGCCGAGCAGGTCGTCGCGGCCGTCCGTGCCGGCCGCCCGATCCCGCCCACGCCGCGC
>JAICUS010000370.1 GCA_025935735.1 Solirubrobacteraceae bacterium
AGCGCGAGGCCCTCGGACTGCGTCCACTCACCGGCCGGGTCGTCGGCGTAGAAGATCTTGGGGCCGTAGAACGGGTTCGTCACCGTGACGAACACGCGGCCGGTGCGCGGATCGCGCATCGCGTACTCGACCGGCTCGCCGGCGAACGCCCGCGCGGCCACCTCGAACCCGCCGCCCGGCTCGCCCTCCAGCGCGAACAGGCCCTTCTTCGTGCCCACCAGCAGCTCCGTCATGCTCACCCTCCTCCTGAGATCGCGGGCAGGACGTCGACCCGGTCGTCCTCGGCGACCGGCGTCTGCTCTCCCCCGCGCTCGCCGTTCACGAACACGTTGATGTGGCGGCGGATCCGGCCCCGCTCGTCGAGGATCCAGCCCGCGAGCGGCGGCCGCGCCGCCTCCAAGGCGCGCATCAGCTCGACAATGGTGGCGGCCTCGAGCGGATGCTCGCCCCCGCCCGCCATCGTCTTCAGCTGACCGCGCAGTCGTACCAGCGCCATGTGCCTACAGACCGGCGCGGCGCCGGAAACTCATCGCTGGACGACCGTGACCACGACACGGGCCGGCCGGGTGGGCGCGGCGAGGGAGAGGAACTCGCGCGCATGCCCGCTGCGCAGGCAGTACGGGCAGATCAGCAGCGTGGCCGGCCGGACCGGCACGTGCAGCGGCACGGGCGCGTCGCAGTCCGGGCAGGCCATCGTGCCCGTGCCGACCACGGTGGAGCGCCCGACGCGGTACTCCTCGTGGTGGGTGCCCCCGCCTTGGCTGACGGGATCGAACCCCTCGCCGGTGCGCTCGAAGGCCATGTGTTCGATTCTACGGGGGCGCGCGCGTGTGTCTGCGGGCGTGCGGGCGGGCTCGGCGAACTGCGGCTGGGTAGGGAAGCGGTCGGCCTTGGGTCCGGGTCGGAGGGTCAGGCTCGATCCCTCATGCGGCCGCAGCGATCACGCTCGACCGCGAGCGATCGGTGTCCCGTGGGGGTGGGTCACAAGACCTTCGCATGCGACAGCTCTCGTGACCCACCCCTTCGCCGGCACGACCGAAACGACCATCCGCGCACCGCGGCCAGGGCTCTTGCTCCCCTACCCAGCCGCAGTTCGCCGGACCCGGCGGGCGGTCACACTTGGCCGGTGCCGATCGAGCTCGCCACCCCGCACGGCCCCGCGCGGGTCCACCTGCACCCGTCCGAGGCACCGCGCGCAGCGCTCGTTCTGGGCCACGGCGCCGGCGGCGGCGTCAACGCGCCGGACCTCGTGCAGGCCACGGACGTCGCCGTGGCTGCGAATACCACCGTCGCGCTGGTCGAGCAGCCCTACCGCGTGGCCGGGCGGCGCTCGCCGCCGCGCGCGCCGGTGCTGGACGCCGCCTGGGTCGCCGTCCTCGACCAGCTGCGCGCCGGCCCACTCAACCGGCTGCCGCTCATCGTGGGCGGCCGCTCGTCCGGCGCGCGCGTGGCCTGCCGGACCGCGAAAGAGACCGGCGCGATCGCCGTGCTCTGCCTCGCCTTCCCGCTCCAGCCCCCGGGCGGGCGGCCGAGCCGGCAGCCGGAGCTCGACGCCGTCGCCGTGCCCGTGCTGATCGTGCAGGGCGAGAGCGATTCCTTCGGCATGCCCGAGCCCGCGCCCGGGCGCACCGTCGTCCGCCTGCGCGGCACCCACGCCCTGCGCAGCGACGCCGCCGGGCTGCGCGCGGCGGTCGGCGAGTGGTTGAAGACGGTCACGCCGCCGCGGTCAGCCTGATCTGCTCGCGGCGCTGGGCGGCCTTGACCGCCGCGGTCAGGGTGTGGACGTCGTAGGCGCCGTAGTGGCGGCGGCCGTTGACGAAGAACGTCGGCGTGCCCGCCACGCCGCTCGCGTCGGCGCTGGCCACGTCCTCGGCGATCCGCGGCAGCTGGCGGTGGTGGGACAGGTCGTCCCAGAAGCGCTCCATGTCGAGGCCGATCTCCTCGGCGTGGCGGCCGAGGTCGAGCAGCTCCTGGTCGGCCAGCAGCCGGTCGTGCATGTCCCAGTAGCGGCCCTGTGCGGCGGCCGCCTCGGCCGCCTCGGCCGCCACCTCGGCGCGCGGGTGCACATCGTTCAAAGGCAGGTGGCGCCAGACGTAGCGCAGGTCGGCGCCGAAGGAGCCCAGCAGCTCGCGGATCACCACCTCGGCCTGGCCGCAGTACGGGCACTCGAAGTCGCCGTACTCCAGCAGCGTCACCGCGGCGTCCTCGCCGCCGCGGATGTGGTCGCGGGCCGGGTCGACCTCGTCCGCCAGGTCGAGCAGGTCGTCCGCCGTGCCGGCGAGCTGGCGCGCCCGCAGCTCCTGCGGCAGCCGGCGGATGAGCCGGAACGCGCCCCAGGCGCCGAGCGTCGATACCACGACCGAGCCGATCACGCCGAGCTTGGCCTCGGCCAGCGCCTGCCCGTGGAACGCCAGGCCGGCGATCAGCAGCGAGACGGTGAACCCCATGCCCGCGGCCACGCCGCCGGCCGCGAGCACCGGCCAGCTGAGCTGGCGCTCGACCCCGAGGAAGCGCACCGACAGCCAGGAGCCGAACGTGATCCCCAGCGGCTTGCCGACCACGTAGGCGACCAGGATCCCCAGCGTGATCGGCGACGTCACCGCCGCGCGCAGCAGATCGCCGTCGACGTGCGTGCCGGCGTTGGCCAGCGCGAACAGCGGGACGATCACGTAGCTCGTCCACGGGTGCAGGACGTACTGGAGCCGCTCGTTGGGCGAGATGGCGAACGCCAGCCCGCGCGAGGCCGAGCGGGCCAGCTCCGGCGTCGGCTGCTCGCGGAACGAGCGCGTCAGCGCGGTCACCTGCTCCAGCTGCGTGCGCTCGGGCGGATACGCGCCGGTGACCAGCCCGACCGCCAGCCCGGCGATCACCGGGTCGATGCCCGAAGCGTGCAGGGCGACCCACACGCCCGCCCCGACCACCGCCGCCGCCTTCAGCCGCCACTCCGCCGGCGCCCAGCGCAGCGCGAACAGCGACGCCAGCAGGGCCACGGCGATGACGAGCGGCGTCACCGCCAGGTGCTCGGTGTAGGCCACCGCGATGACCCCGAGCGCGACGAGGTCGTCGAACACCGAGGCGGTGAGCATCGCGACCCGCAGCCGCGTGCCGTTGCGGGCCAGGAGCCCGAGCAGCCCGAGCATGAACGCCGTGTCGGTGGACATCGCCGCGCCCCAGCCCCGCGCGCTCGGCGTGCCGGCGTTGAACGCCAGGAAGATCGCCACCGGCAGCGCCAGGCCGCCGAGCGCGGCGGCGAACGGGATCGTCGCCCGCCGGCGCTCGCGCAGCGCGCCCACGTCGAGCTCGCGCTTGGCCTCCAGCCCCACGACGAGGAAGAAGAACGTCATCAGCCCCGAGTCGACCCAGTAGCGCAGCTCCTCGCCCAGCTCGTGCCCGCCGAGCCGGACCGCGAGATGCGTCGTCCAGAGGTCCTCGTAGGACGTCCACCACGGCGAGTTCGCCCACACCAGCGCCGCCACCGCGGCGCCGAGCAGCGCCACCGCGCCGGCGGACTGCGTGTTGAGGAAGTCGCGCAGCGGCGCGGCGAGGTTGCGCGCCCACGCCGTGCGCTCGGTCAGGCCGGGGGCGGCAGCAGCCATGTTCCCCGCAGGCTGACGGCGTAGCCGCCGGCGCGCTCGACGACCACCGCCGCGACGTCCCCGCAGGCCGGGCAGCGCAGCACGAAGCCCGCGCCGCGGTAGAGCGGGTGCTCGGCCACCACCCGCACCTGCCGGCAGGACCCGCAGCGCCGCGGCGCGGCGGTCACGTCGGCGCCGAAGAGCTCCGCCAGCGCGCCCGCGAGCTCGTTGCCGTCGGTGTGCATGCTCAACCCCCCGTGTTCCCGAAGCGCTCCGTGCGGACGGCCGCCGGGTCGTGCCCGATCTCCACCAGCAGCCGGGCCGCCTCCTCCACGAACGGCGTCGGCCCGCAGACGTAGACGTGCGCGCCGGGGCCCGGTCCGACCTCGCGCAGCATCGCCGCGTCGACCCGCCGCGTGTACCCCGCCCAGTCCGGCGGCGACTCGCGCGTCAGGGTCACGTGCGCCGGCACGCCGGACGCCTCGAGCTCGGACCGGTAGATGATGTCCGCCCGGGTCTTGACCGACAGCAGCAGCCGGGCGTCGACGGAGGATCCCGCGGCGCGGCGGTGGCGGATCATGGCCATGAGCGGCACGACGCCGGAGCCGCCGGCCACCAGCAGCAGCGGGCCGCCGTCCGCCGCCGACCAGGTGAAGTAGCCGCCGATCGGCCCGCGCAGCTCGAACCGGTCGCCCGGCGCTGCGACGCCGACCAGATAGGGCGACACCTCGCCGTCCTCCAGCTCCTCCACGGTCAGCTCGAGGTCCGGGGACTCGGGCGCCGAGGCGATCGAATACGAGCGCTGCGCCTGATAGCCGTCCTCGGCGGTCAGCCGGACGTCGACGTGCTGGCCGGCCTGATGCCCCGGCCAGCCGGGGACGTCGAGCACCAATGTCCTGACGTTCGGCGCCTCGGTCCGGACGGACCGGACCGTGGCGACCCGCCAGCGCGCCGGCGCTAGTCGCCCCAGTACCGCTGCTCGCGCCACGGGTCGCCGTAGTTGTGGTAGCCGTAGCCCTCCCAGAAGCCGGGCTCGTCCTCCTCGGTGACGGTGAGCCCGCGCACCCACTTCGCGCTCTTCCAGAAGTACAGGTGCGGCACGAGCAGCCGGGCCGGGCCGCCGTGCTCGTCCTCCAGCGGCTCGCCGTCGAACTCGTAGGCGATCCAGGCCTTGCCGTCGAGCACGTCCTCCAGCGGCACGTTCGTCGTGTAGCCGCCGTCGCAGTACGCGGTGACGTAGGTGCCGAACGGGTCGGCGTCCGCGAGCAGCGTGTCCAGCGAGACGCCCTTCCAGGTGGTGTCGAGCTTGGTCCACTTGGTCACGCAGTGGATGTCGCGGGTGACGATCTCGGCCGGCAGCGCGAGCAGCTCCTCCCAGCTCCAGCGGCGTTCCTCGGCGACCGCGCCACCGACCCGGAAGCTCCATTCGTCCAGCGGGGTGTGCGGCGTCGGGCCGGCCGACAGGACCGGGAAGTCGCGCGTGAGGTACTGGCCGGGCGGCAGCCGCGATGGGTCCGCCTCGGGCCGGCGGCGGTGGAAGCCGCGGGAGATCGGTGGCATCGCCCGACAGGCTACGGTGCGGGCATGGAGTACCGCGAGGTCCTGCGCCGGCGCCGCATGGTGCGCGACTACACCGACGAGCCGATCGACCCGGAGGCGGTCGAGCGGATCCTGGCCAGCGCGCCGCGCGCGCCGTCCGCCGGCTTCTCACAGGGCTGGGCGTTCCTGGCGCTGACCGAGCCGGAGGACCTGGAGCGCTTCTGGCCGTTCGTCCCCACGAGCCTCGAGCCCGCGCCGGGGCTGCGCCGCGCCCCGCTCGTCGTCGTCCCGATCGCCAACAAGCACGTCTACCTCGAGCGCTACGCCGAGCCCGACAAGGGCTGGGAGGACCGGGCGCAGGAGCGCTGGCCGGTGCCCTACTGGCACATCGACACCGGCATGGCCGCGCTGCTGATGATGCTCACGGCGATCGACGAGGGCCTCGGCACCTGCCTGATCGGCATCCTCCCCGAGCACCTGCCGCCGTTCAAGGCGGCGTTCGGGATCCCGGAGGAGCTCGAGCCGATCGGCGCGGTGACCGTCGGCCACCGCGCACCGGGCGAGGCGCCGGACCGCGCCCGCTTCGCCGCCCGCCGCCGCCCGGCGGCGGACGTCATCCACCGCGGGCGCTGGGCACCTCGCTAGGCGCCTCGCCGCGCTCGAAGCGGCCGCGGCGCACCGCGTCGGGCTCGGACCCGCGGCCGAACTCGATCCCGCGCGCCTCGCGGCCGATCGCCGTGAGCGCGATCACCGCCACCAGCACCGGCACGATCACCACGAACAGCGCGAAGCGGCCGTTGTGGGACTCGGCCAGCGACGTCTGCAGCGGCAGGTTGATCGCGGCGAGCAGGTTCCCCAGCTGGTAGGTCACGCCGGGGTAGAAGCCGCGGATCTCGTCCGGCGAGAGCTCGGTCAGGTGCGCGGGGATGACGCCCCAGGCGCCCTGGACGACCACCTGCATCAGGAACGCGCCGACCGTGAGCAGCACCAGGCCGGGGGCGAACGCGAACAGCGGCGAGATCACCAGCGCGAAGATCGCGCACATGATGATCGTGCGCTTGCGGCCGAACCCCTGCGAGAGCGCGCCGAAGTACATGCCGCCCATGATCGCGCCGATGTTGTAGATCACCGCGATCAGCACGGTCGTGTCGGCGCTCGCGCCGAACGTGTCC
>JAICUS010000357.1 GCA_025935735.1 Solirubrobacteraceae bacterium
ATCAGGGAGTGCGTCGTGTTGTAGACGAGCTCCTCCATCCGGATCGCATCGCCGAAGTACCCGAGCCACCGGCACATGCTCACCGGATCAAACCACAGGGGCTCAGGGCGCCTCGGGCCGTTCGCGGGCGACCAGCGCGAAGTAGTCCGCCGGCCAGCCGCCGTCCAGCGGCTTGTACATGGCGCTCAGCGTGTTGACGCGCTGCCCCATCGCGACCCCGGTGCGCCGGCGCACCTCGGCGTAGCCGACCTTCTGCCAGAACCGCTCGGCCCGCCCGTCGCCCACGACGACGCCGAGCCGTATCCAGCGCGCGCCCTCGCCCGGCGCCCACGCCTCGACCGCCGCGTAGATCTCGGCCGCGGCACCGGTCCCGCGCCGCGCCGACCCGACGATGAACAGCCCGAGCAGCCAGACACGGGGCGCGAGGAAGTCGGAGCACAGATGGGCGATGGCGCCCAGCTCGCCGTCCTCGTCGACCAGGCTGAGCAGCCACTTGCGACCGAAGGGCATCCCCGGCGGCGGATCGTCCTCCAGCGCGGGCAGGCCGTCCCTGTCCAGCTCGACGGCGCGCAGGGAACCGACGGTGAGCAGGTCCGGGCCCGCCACGCGGCCGCAGTACCGCGGGTCAGGGGGTGGCGCGCGAGCGCTCGGAGTGCTCGCGCCTGCGGCGCTCGTAGCCCTCGCGCCAGTCCGGCGACGCCGGCACGCCGAGCCGGCCGAGCTCCTCGACGGTGATCTCCGGCGGCAGCCCGTGCGTCTCGAACATGCGGTGCACGAGCTCGCCGTCGCCGCGCCCGCCGCGCCGCACGGTGCGGTCGAGCTCGCGCAGGCCGCGGTGCAGCGTGCGGGTGAATGTCCGCTCCTCGGTGCCGAGGACGTCGCGCACGTCCTCCTCGACAGGCAGCTCGTGTTCGATCCCGAGCAGCCGGGCGTGGCGGACCATCCGGCGGATCAGCCGGCGCAGCACGTAGCCGCGGCCCTGGTTGGCGGGACGCACGCCGTCGCGCACGAGCAGCGCGGACGAGCGCAGGTGGTCGGCCACGATCCGCTCCGAGCGCACGTCAGGGTGCCGCGACAGGCGCCGGACGCGGCCGATGACGTCGCGGAACAGGTCCGTGTCGTAGACGGACTCGTGGCCGCCGGTCACCGTGACCAGCCGCTCGAGGCCGACGCCGATGTCGACGTTGCGTTGCGGCAGGTCGGTCAGCCGGCCGTGCTCGTCGCGCGAGTACTGCATGAACACGTTGTTGCCGAGCTCCACCCACCGCGGGTCCGTCGCCGGATCGCCCTCCACCGGCCCGTCGCCGGTCCAGTAGAAGACCTCCGAGTCGGGGCCGCACGGACCGGGGCCGTCGAGCGACCACCAGTTGTGCTCGGTCCCGTAGCGGAAGATCCGCCGCTCCGGCAGCCCGAGCTGCGACCAGATCCGCGGCGACTCCGTGTCCGGGCCGACGTCCTCGGAGCCGCCGAAGACGGTCACGCACAGGCGGCCGGGGTCGAGCCGGTAGGCGTCGCAGAGCAGCTCGAGCGTCCAGCGCAGCGACTCCTCCTTGAAGTAGTCGCCCAGCGACCAGCAGCCGAGCATCTCGAAGCAGGTCAGGTGCGACGGGTCGCCGACCTCGTCGATGTCCACGGTCCGCAGGCAGCGCTGCGAGTTGACCAGCCTCCGCCCGGACGGGTGCGGCGTCCCGGTCAGGTTGGCGATCAGCGGCTGCATGCCCGCGACCGTGAACAGCACGCCGTCGGACTCGGAGCCGATCAGCGTGCCCGACGGGATCTCGCGGTGCCCGCGCGAGCGGAAGAAGTCGATGAACGTCTGGCGTACGGTGTCGGAGTGCATGTCGGTGCCTCGCCGGCTCGAAGGGGAAGGGCTGCGGGGCCGCGCATCCGGCCGGCGTGTGGCCGGCCCAGTGGGTCCACGGATGCGCGGCTAGCGCGCTCGAGCCGTCGCGGCGGCACGCGCGAGCACACCGGCGGCGGCCGGTGCGAGGCGGAACGCGATGCGCGTGCGGGGCGACATGGGCGAGATCAAGGTAGCGCGAAGGAGGCGAACGGCTCGCCCAGGGCGGCGTCGTCGACCGCGATCCCGAGGCCCGGGGCGGTGGGCGCGGCGCCGAACCCCGCATCGGAGCGGGGCTCGTGGCCGGCGACGTGCTCGTGGGTCCAGTCGTTCATGAACGACACCATCCGCAGCGACTCCGGCCAGGTGCCGGCGGCGAGGTGGCTGACCGCGGCGGTGGTGAGGTCGCCGCCCCAGGAGTCCTCGACGTTGACGATCAGCCCGAGCTGCTGGCCGACGTCGCGCAGCAGCCGCGCGGCGCTCAGCCCGCCGACGCGGTTGAGCTTGAGGTTGAAGCCCTCGAGGGCGTGGGCCTCCCAGGCGCGCAGCAGGGACGGCAGGTCGGTGATGACCTCGTCGAGGATGAGCGGCAGCCGCGTGTGGTCGCGCACGCGCAGGCACTCCTCGAAGGTCGCGCAGGGCTGCTCGAGGTAGAAGCGGGGGAGGTCCTCGAGCTCGCGGGCGGCGATCACGGCGTCGCCGAGCGTCCAGCCGCCGTTGGCGTCGCCGAACACCACGTCCTCGTCCCCGGTGGCGGCGATCACCGCGCGGGCGCGGGCGGCGTCGTCGGCGGGCGCGCCGCCGAGCTTGAGCTGGAAGCGGTGGATGCCCTCGGCGCGCAGCCGGGTGACGTGGGCGGCCATCGCGTCCGGCTCGCCGAGCGGGATGGCGACGTAGAGCGGGAAGCGCTCGGCCCGGCGGCCGCCCAGGAGCTCGCACACGGGCCGCCCGCACGCCTGGCCGAGGACGTCCCAGCAGGCGATGTCGAGCGCGCTCTTGGCGTAGGCGTGGCCGCGCAGCGCGGCGTCCATCGCGCGGCTGACGCCGGCCGGGTCGGCGGCATCGCGACCGAGCACCGCGGGCGCGACCTCGGCCAGCGCGGCCCGGGCGCCGGCCGCGTGGGCCGGGAGGTAGGCCGGGCCGAGCGGGCACGTCTCGCCGTAGCCGACGAGCCCGTCGGCCGTCTCCACCCGCACGACCGTGCTGGAGAGCGCGGTGATCACGCGACCGCCGGACATGACGTACTCGCCGCCGACGTACGTCAGCTCGTAGGAGAAGAGGTCGATCCGGGCGATGGTGGTCAACGGTGCCGCCGCCGCTCAGGCGCGCAGCTCGGGGAAGTCCGCGTCGCTGAACTCGCCGGGCGGCGCGGCCTCGGACGCGCCGCGCAGCTGTTGCTCGCGCCCGCGCAGCTCGACGCGGCGGATCTTCCCCGAGATGGTCTTCGGCAGCTCGGTGAACTCCAGCCGGCGGACGCGCTTGTAGGGCGCGAGGTGCTCGCGGCAGTGGCGCAGGATCGTCAGCGCCGTGTCGCGATCGGGCGCCCAGCCGGCGGCCAGGACGACGTAGGCCTTCGGGACCGCGAGCCGCAGCGGGTCGGGCGACGGGACGACGGCGGCCTCGGCCACCGCCTCGTGCTCGATCAGCACGCTCTCGAGCTCGAACGGCGAGATCCGATAGTCCGAGGCCTTGAATACATCATCGGTACGACCGACATACGTGATGTATCCATCGGCGTCGCGGGTGGCCACGTCGCCGGTGTGGTAGTAGCCGCCGGCCATCGCCTGGGCGTTGCGGTCGGCGTCGTCGCGGTAGCCGACCATCAGCGCCGCCGGGCGGTCCGAGAGGTCGATGCAGATCTCGCCCTCGTCGGCCGCCTCGCCGCTCGCCGGGTCGATCAGCGCGATCTCATAGCCGGGCAGCGGCCGGCCCATCGAGCCCGGCTTCAGCGGCTGGCCGGGCGGGTTGCCGATCTGCGCGGTCGTCTCGGTCTGGCCGTAGCCGTCGCGCAGCGTCAGGCCCCAGGCGCGCTTGACCTGCTCGATGATCTCCGGGTTCAGCGGCTCGCCGGCGCCCACCACCTCGCGCAGCCGGGTCTTCGCGGAGCGCAGGTCGGCCTGGATGAGCATCCGCCAGACCGTCGGCGGCGCGCAGAAGGTCGTCACGCCGCAGCGCTCGATCACGCCCAGCAGCGCCGCGGCGTCGAAGCGCTCGTAGTCGTGCACCAGCACGGTCGCCTCGGCCAGCCACGGCGCGAAGAAGTTGCTCCAGGCGTGCTTGGCCCAGCCGGGCGAGGAGAGGTTGAGGTGGACGTCGCCCGGCTGCAGGCCGAGCCAGTACATCGTCGACAGGTGCCCGATCGGATACGAGGCGTGCGTGTGCTCGACGAGCTTCGGCCGGGCGGTGGTGCCGGAGGTGAAATAGAGCAGCAGCGTGTCGGCGGCGCGGGTGACGCCGTCGGGCGAGAACTCCTCCGCGGCACTCTCGAAGTCGGCGTAAGACAGCCAGCCGTCGACGGCCTCGCCCACGGCGATCCGCGTGTAGTCGCCGGCCACGCCCTCCCATTTGCCGGCGTCTCCCGACCGGGCGATGACGTGGCGCGCGCGGCCGCGCTCGATGCGGTCGCGCAGGTCGGCCTCGGCCAGCAGCGTCGTGGCGGGGATCACCACCGCGCCGAGCTTCATCGCCGCCAGCATGCTCTCCCAGAGCTCGACCTGGTTGGCCAGCATGAGCACGATCCGGTCGCCGCGGGCCACGCCGTGGGCGCGCAGCCAGTTGGCCAGCCGGCCGGAGCGGCGCGCGAGCGCGTCGAAGGTCAGCTTCTGCTCGCTGTCGGAGCCGACGACCCACAGCCCGGTCCGCTCGTTGCCGCGGGCGTATCCGTCGAACCAGTCGAGCGCCCAGTTGAACTCCTCCGGGGCCGGCCAGGCGAACGCCGCCCGGGCGGCGTCGTAATCCTCGCGGTGCTCGAGCAGCAGGTCGCGGGCTTCGCGCAGGTCCACGCCCGTGGACGTTAACTAAGACGCGCGCAGCTCGCGGACCAGCTCGAGCACGCTCTCGCCGACGGCGTCGAGCGCGTTCGGGTCGATCTGGCTGATCCCGTCCTTGAGCGTGTGGCCGGGATAGCGCCAGTCGATCAGGTCGATCGCCGGCACCTTGGACTCCAGGAACGGCGTGTGGTCGTCGATGATCGGCGTCTCGTCGGTGGGCGGGAAGTAGCCGATCTTGTCCACCCGGTCGGCGGCGGCGCGCAGGCGGCGCCACAGCCATGTCGTCGAGGTGCCCTCGTGCGGCAGCTGCAGCCCGTGGTTGCCGACGTAGTCGAGCAGGATCATCGCCTTGGTGTCGTGCGGGTGGGCCTTCACGTACGCGCGCGAGCCGCGCAGGCCGTCCTTGGCGAAGTTGGGGTCGTCCTCCGGCAGGCCGGCCGGCGGCTCCTCGCCGTCGAAGAGGACGAAGCGGACCTGGCGGGCGTCCTTGGGCCGGTGCAGCTTGGCCAGCGCGTGGGCGAGCTCGATGACGATCGCGCTGCCCGCCGCGCCGTTGTTGGCGCCCACGAACCCGGCGGGCTTGTCCAGGGTGTCGTAGTGGGCGCCGACCACGATCCCCGGGCGGCGGCCGGGCAGCGTCCCGACGATGTTGCGGACGCCGCGCTGGCCGGGGACGTTCTCGAAGTGACCGCGCGGGAGGCGGATCACCAGCCGCTCGGCGAGGTTGCGCAGCTGCCGCGAGCCGGCCGGGCGCTGGCCGTAGGACACCTGGAGCTTGGTCAGCGCGAACGCGCGCGCGGCGTCGAAGCGGTCCGGCGCGCGGGCGGAGACGACCTGCGGCGTCATGGCCACGGAGCGCTGGACGCGGGTATGGATCCGGGGGTCGGCCGAGCCGCAGCCGGCAGGGGCGAGCGCAAGCAGCGCGGCACTGGCGACCAGGGGACTCCGCACGATCTCCTGAAGGGTGGCAGGAGCCGCTTAAGGCGCGGCGAAAGATCGCGGTCTGATGGAGCCCGACCTTGCCGCGCTGATCGCCCGCGCCCGGCGGCTGGCGGCGGCCGGGGGCCGGCGGGTGCTCGGGATCGCCGGGCCGCCGGCGGCCGGCAAGTCGACGCTGGCGGCGCAGGTGGTGGAGGCTCTGGGCCCTGACGCGGCCCGGTTGGTCGGGATGGACGCCTTCCACTACGCGCAGGTGGAGCTCGCGCGGCTCGGCCGGTCCGATCGCAAGGGGGCGCCGGACACGTTCGACGCCGACGGCTTCGTGGCGCTGCTGGAGCGGCTGCGGTCCTCCGACGACCCGATCGTCTACGCGCCCGAGTTCCGGCGTGAGATCGAGGAGCCGATCGCCTGCGCCGTGCCGGTCCCGCGCGTCGTCCCCCTCGTCGTCACCGAGGGCAACTACCTGCTGGTGGGCGCGCCTCCGTGGGCGCGGGTGCGGCCGCTGCTGGACGAGGCGTGGTACATCGAGCCGGGCGACGACCCCGCCCGGGTCACCCGGCTGATCGACCGGCACGTGGCGTTCGGGCGCACGCCGGGCGCTGCCCGCGAGTGGGTGATGCGCAGCGACGAGCGCAACGCTGAGCTGATCGC
>JAICUS010000128.1 GCA_025935735.1 Solirubrobacteraceae bacterium
CGGCTCGGGCAGGAAGAACGACCCGTTGACCAGATGGCCCGGGTGCGCCGTGTCCGGGTCGGAGACCGTCAGCAGCGCGTCGCCCGCGGTGGAGGTCACCGTCGCGGAGGTCTGCGCGTCGTAGGTGCGATCGACGCCCGGCGTGAACGCGCCGAAGCTCGCCGGCGCGCCCAGCGTCAGCGACAGCGTGGCCGGGACGGTCCCGCCGACGCCGCCGCCGCCGTTCCCGGCGCCCTGCGTCACGCTCACCGACAGCGGCATGCGCAGGATGCTGCGCCCGAACGTGTCGGCGTAGAGCCACTTGTGGTCGGCCGAGATCTTGACGTCGAGCACCGGCGAGTTCGGCAGCCCGCCCTTCAGGCTGTACCAGTACTGGTCGCCGTCCTTGCGCTCGAACACACCGTAGCCCGTCGCGGCGAACAGCATGTCGCTCGGCGCGTCGTAGGCGATCATCTCCACCGGCGCGTTGGGCATGTTGCCGCTGACGTTGTGCCAGCTCGCCCCGCCGTCGGTCGTCTCATACACGTTGGCCGCGTAGTCGCCCTCGCGATAGCCCGAGAAGGCGGCGTAGACGTGATCCTGGTTGTCCGGGTCGACCACGACCGCGTTGACCCAGCGCTCCGGCACGCCCTGCATCTGCGTCCAGTGCGCGCCGAGGTCCGAGGTCTTCCAGAGCTTCCCGGTGTCGGTGCCGGCGAAGATCACGTTGCCGTCCTGCTTGGAGATCCCGAACGCGGTGACTGACCCGTACTGGTTGTCGTACTCGCCGCCCAGGTCGATCTCGTCGTCCGGGATCGGGCCGGGCAGGCTGTCCGCGTCGGGAATCGGGCTGATCGCCTGGAACTGCGTGTGGCCCTGGTCGGTCGAGCGCAGCAGCGCCGCGCCGCCGACGTACATGATCTGCGGATTGCTCGGGTCGAACCCGATCGCCGCGTCCGTGGTGAATCGGACGCCCGACGGGTAGCGCCAGCGCCAGCTCGACGGCCGCGTCTGGCCCGGCACGTCCTGGTAGCCGCTGCAGCCCGCGTTCTGCGAGCAGGCGAAGTACGTGTGCTCGTTCGTCGGGTCGATCGCCACCCAGTGGCCGTCGCCGCCGCCGTAGGAGTTGAACTGCGACAGGTCCGTATTGGTCGCGTCGTTGGTCCAGCTGCGCACCGAGCCGTTGTCCTGCAGGCCCGTGGCCATGCGGTCGTCGTCCTGCGTCGCCACGGCGAGGTGGTAGCCCTGGTTCCACGGCTCGTAGGTCCCGTGGACCCAGGAGCTGCTCGCGCCGTTGGTGTCGGAGCGGTACGTGCCGCCGTCGTTGCCCTCATACACGCGCCCGGGCACGCGCGGGTCCCAGGCCATCGCGTGCTGGTCGGCGTGCAGCCCGGAGTTGCTGTGCCAGGTCTGCCCGCCGTCGTTGGACTCGCGCAGCCCGACGTCGGCGTTGTAGACGTGGTTCTCGTCGGCGGGATCGACCCAGATGCGGCCGAACCACCACTGGTAGCCGTTGGCGGCGTACGCGCTCGGCAGCGTCTGGAAGCTGTCGCCGCCGTCGTTGGACACGAACGTGCCCTTGTCCGGGCCGTACGGGGCGCCGCTGACCACGTAGACGCGGTTCGGGTCGCTCGCCGCGATGGCGATGCCGATGCGGCCGAGGCTCGGATCGGCGGTCAGGCCGGTCGGCGGGCGGTAGTCGGTCAGCGTCTCCGGCTGGTTGGTCGAGGGCGTGGTGACCGCGTTGGAGATCGTCAGCGTGCCGGCGCCGGCGTCGACCGCGGTGATGGTCGTGCCGGCCGGGATGCCGGTGCCGACGATGTGGTGGCCGACCTGGAAGGCGCCGGACGTCGTCGTGACGCCGGTGAGGGTGGTCGAGCCGGCGGTCGCCGTGCCGCGGCCGGAGCCGCCGCCGATCGTCGGCCGGTCGTAGTCCGGCAGCGGCGTGGTGACGTTCTGCAGCCGCGTCCAGGTCTGGCCGCCGTCGTCGGAGCGGAACAGGCCGGAGCCGATGCCGCCGTAGACGCGGGCGCCATTGTTGCGGTGGTGGTCCCACAGGGCGGCGTACACGCGCTGCGGGTTGGCCGGGTCGACGGCCACGTCGACCGCGCCGGTGGTGCCGTTCGGCGGCGCGAGGACCTGCGTCCACGTCTGGCCGCCGTCGGTGGTCTTGTAGAGGCCGCGCTGGCTGACCGAGCGGCGGATGTCGCCGGTGGCGGCCGCGTAGACGACCTGCGGGTTGGACGGGTCGACGGCCAGGCGGCCGATCGCCGCGGAGTCCTCGAGCCCGATGTGGGTCCAGTTGTTCCCGCCGTCGGTCGACTTGTACATGCCGTCGCCGGTGAAGGTGAGGCCGCCGCCGGACGGGTTGGCCTCGCCGGTGCCGACGTACAGCGTGCCGTCGGACGCCTGGGCGATCGCGCCCATCGTCTGCGTGGTGGCGGTCGGCCAGGCCGGCGTGTACGTCATGCCGGCGTCGGCGCTCTTCCAGATGCCGCCGCCCGATGTGGCGACGTACATCGTGTCGGCGTGCTGGTTGTCGACCACCAGGTCGACCACGCGGCCGCCCACGTTCGCCGGGCCGGTCAGCTGCCACGGGCCGGCGTCGGGCACGGACGAGATCGCCGCCGCCTGGGCCGACGCGCGCTTGAGCATCGCGCCGGTGACCGGCTGCCCGGAGCTGTCCTTGAAGTCCTCGTAGACGTCCGGCGCGTCAGGCGCCTGCGCCGTCTCGTTCTCGAGGCTCGGCGCCTCCCCCAGCGCCGCGGTGCGGAGCGCGCCGTGGTGCGACGTCGACCGCGCCGTGGCCACCACCGCGGCGACCACGAACAGCACCGCCAGCGCACCGGCGAGCCTTGACCATTGCCTGCTCGGCATCCCTTCCCCCTCGTTCGGACCCAACTGCCTGCGTCGCCTTAGTTGCACGAGCCCGCCGGCTGTGACACGGATGTCAGCCCGCTAACGCGCCACCACCAGCCGCGCCTGCGCCGGCGCCAGCCGCCACGCCGACGCGGCCACGAGCGCGAACGCCAGCGCGTGCAGCGCCGCGATGCCCGGCGTGCGGCCCAGCGGGTCCCCGAACACCACGAACGCGCCGGCGATCGACGCCACGTTCGTCGCCGTGGTCATCAGCGCGATCACCGGCAGCGGTCGCGGCCCCTGCAGCCCGCGCTGGAACGCGAAGAACGCGCCGGCCGTCGCCACCGCGGCGACCGCGAGCCACGGCGCGCCGTGCAAAGAGAACGGGTCCGGCAGCGACGTCAGCGCCTTGATCGCCAGGTCGGCGGCGCCGTACAGCAGCCCGCCGGCGACGCCGAGCGCGGTCGGCACGCCCCGGGCGCGCAGGCACAGCGCGGCGGCGACCGCGCCGAGCACGGCCGTCCAGGCGGCCAGCCCGAGACCGCTGAACGTGCGGCCCGCGCCCGCCGGCGGCAGCCCGAGCGCGAGCGCGAGCAGCGCGGCGACCATCAGCGCGAGCGCCTGGCGCTCCGCCGAGGACAGCCGCTGGCGCAGCGCCAGCGCGCCCGCGGGCACGGTCAGCGCGAGCCCGCCGGCCACGAACGCCTGCACCAGCGAGAGCGGCGCGTGGCGCAGGGCGGCCACGTGCAGCGCCCAGCCGGACAGGCCCGCGACCGCCCCGACCGTCCACAGCGGCGAGCGCAGCAGCGACGCGAACGTGCGCACCGGCCGCAGCGGGGTGATCGCCACGGCGTGCACCGACCCCGCGTGCTGGAGCAGGTAGGAGCCGTTGAGCGCGACGGCCGCGAGCAGCGCCAGCACCGGCCCGGTCACGCGCGGCGCCTCCCCCGCGGCACCGCCGCGCCGAGCGCCAGCAGCGCCGCGGCCGTCCAGATCGCTGCGCGGCCCGGCTGCGCGCCCATGTGCGAGGCGAGCGGGTCCGACTCGGTGATCGCGTCGGACACGCCGCTGAGCACGATCAGCAGCGCCGCCGCGCCGGCGAACAGCAGCGCCGCGCGCAGCGGGCGGCGGGCGAACCCGGCGCGGGCCAGCAGCGCCCCGGCCACGAGCCCGCTGGGCAGCCAGGCCGCCGCGATCCGGGCGAGCGGCTGGGCGGCGCCGCCGGCCAGGCGCTGCAGCGGCAGCGCCTCCGCCAGCGCCGGCCCGAAGGCCAGCGCCCCGGAGCCGCGCAGCAGGTACAGCCAGCCCGTGCCAGCGAGCACCACGACGACCACGGTGGCCGCGAGCGCCAGCCCGCGCAGGCCGGCCACCGCCGCCGCCCGGACATGGCGGGACCGCGGCGCCGGCGCCCACGGAAGCGCGAGCTGCCGGGTCATCGCGTCACCAGCGGCGGGCGGATCGGCAGCGGCGCCGGCAGCCAGGCCTGCGGGACCAGCCGGCGGCGCGGCGGGCGCAGGTACGCCTCGGCCTGCATGATCCGCAGCGCGGCCAGGGGCAGCCGGGTGCGGCGCGTGTAGACGAGGTAGCGCGGGCGCCACGCCGGGCCGAACTTCGCGGTGAAGCGGGCGAGACGCTCGAGCTGGAAGCGGCGGTGCAGCCGGCGCAGCGCCCAGCGCGCCAGCCGGTGGCTGCGGCGCTCGAGCGTGTCGGCGGCCATCAGGTGGCCGAACGCGGAGAAGTTCAGCGACACCTCCTCGCACCCGTACGCGCGCGCGTACGCCAGCACCGCGGCGACCAGGCTGTCGGCGATCCCGTTGGGCTCGTCGTCGAGCCGGCGCATCGCGTCCAGCGACAGCCCGCGCCGGTAGGGCACGTAGCGCTGGAAGGCCCGCAGCTCGCCGGCCGGGTTGCGGGCGAGCGCGTAGACGTCCCGCGCGTCCTCGGGCGCGCCCCACAGCCGGTCGCCCGCCCAGGCGAACCCGTACAGCCGCCCATGGCGGCGCCGCCACGCCGCCTCCACGGCGGAGATCCGCAGCGTGAGCGCCAGGTCGAGGTCGGCCGCGCGCACCACCTCGACCGTCCAGCCGCGGCGCTCGAGCCGGTGCACCGCCTTGCGCACCGTCTTGGCTGCCGGCGAGTCCAGCGCGAACCCGCGCGGGTCGACGACCGCCTCCAGCCCCACCTGCATCGTCCGCAGCCCCAGCTCCGCGTACGCCGCCGCGGTGCCGGCCGTTGCGCCCAGCAGCACGACGTCCCAGCGGCGGGCGCGGGCGGCGGCCAGGAACGAGGCGAGGATCGGCGCCGCGCTGCCCGGCGGGCCGATCGGGTCGCCGGCCACGATCGCCGTCCCGCCCAGCGCCCGGAACGCCAGCACGCCGCCGTGGGCGAAGTGGAACGCCTTGTCGGCGCGCAGCGCGAACGGCGCGATCGAGTCGTCGCCGTGGGCGCCGACCAGCCGGGCCGCCCGCGCGTGCTCGCCGGCGTCGTGCCCGTCGTGCGCGGCGGCGGGCGCGAGCACCTCCCGCAGCGCCAGGAGCACGGCGGCGACCGCCAGCGCCACGGCCACCCGCAGCCCGAGCCGGGACGCCGGCTCGGCGCCGGCGAGCGTCGCCGCCGCCCGCACGGCCGTCGCCCCCAGGTGCGCCGAGCGGCCGGTGACCAGCAGCACGACCAGCGTCGTCGCGTAGGCCGCGCCCAGCCCGACGAGCGCGGTCAGCCCCGCCACCATCGCGCGCGACGGCGCCGCGCCGCGCAGCAGCAGCCGCAGGGCGGCGGCCACGCCAAGCCCCAGCGCCGCCTCCTCGTAGTCCAGGCCCTTGGCGATGTGCACCAGGGCCAGGACGCCGAGGGCGACCGCGGCCGCGCGGGCCGCGGGCCGCCGCCCTGCAAGCACCCCCACCGAGAGCCCGAGCACGACCACCCCGCCCACGGCGCCGAGCGCATGCGCCGCCGCGTGGGCGCTCGCCGGCTCGAACGCCTCCAGCAGCCGCCGCCGCGCCGGCGCGTCGGGCGACAGCGACGACGCCAGCGTCGCCAGGCCGGTCAGCGCGGTCGCGCTGCCGGCCAGCGTGCGGGAAACGCTCACGTCACAAGGGAACCGGGCGCCCGTGAACTGGCCCTGAACAGATCATCGCCGTCTCACACAACCCGCTCAGCCTCGACCCATGACCCGCTGGATCGGCGTGGCGCTCGCCGGCTGGCTCGCCGTCGGGCTGGCCGGGCTCGCGGCCTACGTCTACGGCTATGACGCCCACCGCGGCTTCGGCGCGACGCAGACGCCGGCCGGGGTCCCGCGGGGGCAGCTGCGGGTCATCGCGTTCCGCTCGCCGGCCATCCACCGCACCGAGCGCTACCTCGTCTACCTGCCGCCCGCCTACGCCCGGGAGGCGGCGCGCGGCGAGCGCTTCCCCGTCCTCTACTTCCTGCACGGCGCGCCCGGGAAGATGACCTCGCTCACCGACGTCGACGCCGCTCAAGTGACGGCGGACGAGCTGATCGCGCGCCACCGCATCCGCCCGCTGCTGCTCGTCGCGCCCGCCGCCGTCCAGGGGCTGTACGGCGACACCGAGTGGGCGAACAGCCCGGCCGGGCGCTGGATGGACGACGTGGTGGCCGTCGTCCACGACGTCGACGGCCGCTTCGCCACCCTCCCCCAGCGCCGCGATCGCGCCATCGCCGGCGACTCCGAGGGGGCCTATGGCGCGGTCAACGTCGCGCTGCACCACCTGGGGCTGTTCAGCGTCGTCGAGAGCTGGTCGGGCTACTTCCGGCAGACGCGCAGCACCGTGTTCGCGGACGCGCCTGCCGCCCAGATCGCCGCCAACAGCCCGGCGGCCGAGGTGCGGACGCTCGGGCGGGAGATCCGCCGGCTCGGCCTGCGCGCCTGGATCTACCAGGGCCGGCAGGACCGCAGCGATCCGGCGCAGACGGTCCACTTCGCCGCCGATCTGCGCCGGGCCGGCGCCCAGGTGCGGTTCCGCTTCTTCCCCGGCGGCCACGACTGGGCGCTGTGGCGGCGCGAGACGCCGCGGATGCTGACCGCGGCGAGCCGCTGGTTCGCTACTCCGGCTCGGGGCGCTCCTCGCCGGGCCACTGCCCGGTCAGCCGGCGCCAGCCGTGGCGCGCGCCGTGGTCGGCCAAGCCCCGCACGACACGGAAGATCGCACCCTCGATCAGCAGCGCGAGCAGCATCTTCACCAGCGGGATCTCGCGGTGCTTCGGGCGCGGCGCCTCCTCGTCGTCGAACAGCGACCAGATCGCGTCGAAGATCTTCGTCGCCACCCGGCCGGCGGCGAGGCCGAGCACCAGCGCGAGCGGCGTGAAGACCGCGTTCACGGCCGTGCCGTCCGGCGTCCGATCAGGAAGGCGGCCAACAGCGCCCCGGCGCCCATCAGCGCCAGCTTGTTCTCCTTCGCCTTGGCGGCCACCACCGACGCGCCCTCCTGGGCGCTGGACGGCGCGGCCTCGCGGGCCTTCGCCTTGGCCTCGTCGGCCTTGGCGTGCACGTTGGCCTTGATCTCGTCCACGCGGGCGCGCGCCTGCGCCTTGACGTCGGTCTTGGCGGCCAGCGCCTCGACCGTGTCGCCGACCTCCTCGCGGGTCTGCTCGATGTCGGCCCGGATCTCCCCGGGCGAGCGCGGGCCGCCCTCCTCGCTCAGCTGCGGCCCTGCTGTGCTCGTGTCTTCGTCCACTGCACATCCTCCTTCACGCTCTCGACGCTGTCCTCGGGCACCGGCGGCATCGCCTCCTGCACCTTGTTCTTGCCCATCAGCGCGGCCACGCCCGCGGCGGCGCCGAGGATCACGGCGATGATCAGCGCCGCCAGCCAGGTGGCCACGGCGAGCGCCAGCGCGGCGATGGCCGCCGCGACCAGCGCGCCGACCGCATAGAGGCCGAGCAGCCCGGCGGTGCCGAACATGCCGGCGCCGATCCCGGCCCGCTTGCCCTTGATCGCCAGCTCGGCCTTCGCCAGCTCCATCTCTTGGCGGACGAGCCGGCTGGTCTGCTCGGACAGCTGCTTGACGAGGTCTCCGGCCGACGCCTCGCCGCCCGGTCCGTTGCGCGTGGCCATGTCAGGCCTCCTGCTCCTGCGGCGACGGTCCGCCGCTCACGAGCTCCATCACCTTCGCGCGCGCCTGCTCGTTGGCGGCCACGAAGCCGGCGGCGGCCAGCAGGCCGAGCACGAGCAGCCGCCCGCGGCGGCTGCGGCGCTTGTCCTTCTCGGGCCCCTCCTTGAGGGCGACGGCGGCGGCGAACCCCGCCCGCGCACCCTCGGCGAGCCGGTGGCGCAGCGTCGGGTCCTTGAGGGCCTTCTTCTTGGACTTCGCCTTGTCCGCGCGGGTCTTGGCGCCGCGCAGGTTGGCGGACGCGCGGGCGAGCTGCCGGCGCACGTCGGCGTCGTCGAACAGGTGCTCGACGTAGGGCTGGATGGCTTCCAGGGTCGCCATCGGCGGGACCTCCTCGGATGGGGTTGCCCTTGGCGCTGCCCATGCCCTACCGGCGGCAAACGGGTGGGGTCCGGTCCCGGACGGGTAGGGTGGCGCGCGATGCAGCGCCCCTTCGCGTCGCTCTACACCCACGGCTTCGCCCGTGTGGCGGCCGCCGTGCCGTACCTGCGACCGGCCGAGCCCGCCTTCAACGCCGAGCGCACCCTGGCGCTCGCCCGGCGGGCGTCCGAGGAGCAGGCGGCGCTGATCGCCTTCCCGGAGCTGGGTATCTCCGCCTATGCGATCGACGACCTGTTCCACCAGGAGGCGCTGACCGACGCCGTGGTGGACGCGCTCGGGCAGCTGGCGGAGGCGAGCCGCGAGCTGACGCCGGTGATCGTGGTCGGCGCGCCGCTGCGCGTGCAGGGCGGCGTGTTCAACTGCGGGGTGGCGATCCACCGCGGCCGGGTGCTCGGCGTGGTGCCCAAGAGCTATCTGCCGGAGTACCGCGAGTACTACGAGGAGCGCCAGTTCCGGGCCGCGCGCGAGCTCGTCGGCGACACGATCGAGCTGCTGGGCGAGCCGGTGCCCGCCGGCCCGGACCTCGTTTTCGAGGCGGCCGACCTGCCGGGCTTCGCCGTCCATGTGGAGATCTGCGAGGACCTGTGGACGCCGATCCCGCCCAGCACCTACGGCGCGCTGGCCGGCGCGTCGGTGCTGGTCAACCTGTCGGCCTCCAACATCACGATCGGCAAGGCCGACTACCGGCGCACGCTGTGCATGGGCCAGTCGGCGCGCTGCATCGCCGCCTACGTATACACGGCGGCGGGCGCCGGCGAGTCGACCACCGACCTCGCCTGGGACGGGCAGGCGCTGATCTGCGAGAACGGCGACCTCGTGTGCGAGGCCGAGCGCTTCGCGCTGGACGAGCAGCTCATCAGCCTGGACGTGGACCTCGGGCGGATCCTGTCCGACCGCGTCTCGACGAGCAGCTTCGGCGACTCGATCCACGACCACCGCCGCCGCGTGGAGCGCTTCCGGCGGGTGCCGTTCGAGCTGGGGGTGGCCGGCGAGAAGGTGGCCTTCCGGCGGCGCCTGGAGCGCTTCCCCTACGTCCCGGCCGACCCGGTCACCCGCACCGAGCGCTGCGAGGAGGTCTACAACATCCAGGTCCGCGGCCTGGAGACGCGGCTGCGGGCCACGGGGATCGAGAAGGTGGTCATCGGCGTCTCCGGCGGCCTGGACTCCACCCACGCGCTGATCGTGGTGGCGCGGGCGATGGACCGGCTGGGGCTGCCGCGGGAGAACGTCCTCGCCTACACCATGCCGGGGTTCGCCACGGGCGGCCACACCAAGGGCAACGCGTGGAAGCTGATGGAGGCGCTCGGCGTGACGGCGGGCGAGATCGACATCAAGCCGTCGGCCCAGCAGATGCTCGAGGACCTCGACCATCCGGCCGCCCGGGGCGAGAAGGCCTACGACATCACCTACGAGAACGTGCAGGCGGGCGAGCGCACCTCGCACCTGTTCCGGCTGGCCAACTACCACGGCGCGCTGGTCATCGGCACCGGCGACCTGTCGGAGCTCGCGCTCGGCTGGGCGACCTACGGCGTCGGCGACCATATGTCGCACTACTCGGTCAACGCCTCGGTGCCGAAGTCGCTGATCCGCTTCATCATCCGCTGGGCGATCGACACGCAGCAGTTCTCCGACGACGTCGGCGCCGTGCTGCAGTCCGTGCTGGACACGGAGATCTCGCCCGAGCTGATCCCCGTGGAGAGCGGCGACGCGCCGACGGCGGACTCCGAGTCCAAGGTCGGGCCCTACGAGCTGCAGGACTTCTTCCTCTTCCACGTGCTGCGCTTCGGCTACAAGCCGAGCAAGGTGGCCTTCCTCGCCCACCACGCCTGGCACGACCGCACGACGGGGCCATGGCCGGACCTGATCCCGGAGGAGGCCCGCAACGAGTACTCGCTGGCCGAGATCAAGCACTGGCTCGGGGTCTTCCTGGACCGCTTCTTCCGCCTGAGCCAGTTCAAGCGCTCGGCCATCCCGAACGCGCCGAAGGTCGGCTCGGGCGGCTCGCTGTCGCCGCGCGGCGACTGGCGCGCGCCCAGCGACAGCTCGGCGGAGGTGTGGCTCCAGGAGCTGCGGGCGAACGTGCCCGACGAGCTCTAGAAGGCGGTCTCGTCGGCCGCGACGAGGTGGGCGCGCATGTTGCGCTCCATCAGCCGCAGCGCGGCGTCGGCCAGGTCCGCGTGGATGTGCGCCACGGCGTCCGGCGCGACCGCGACCTCGAAGTGGCGCACGTAGGCGTCCAGCGCCGAGTAGAGGATGCACTGCTCGGTCACCTGGCCGATCAGCACCACCCGGCGGACGCCCTCCTGGCGCAGCAGGTACTCCGTGCCGGTCTCGTAGAAGATGGAGTGGCGGGCCTTGATCACGAACGGAACGTCCTCGGCGGGGGCGATCGGCTCCACCAGGTCGGCGTGCGGGCCGGCGAGCGCGTCCTCGCTCAGCGACGCCCGGTTGGCCGTCCAGTCGCCGTAGTTGTCATTCACGTAGGCGGTCACGATCTCGCTGTCGCGCGCCGCGTCCACCAGCCGCCGCATCGCCGGCAGCGAGTCGCGCACGGACTCCATCAGCGGCTCGGCGTCGTCGTGCTCGTAGCGGTTGAGCATGTCGACGACGATCAGGGCGCTCTTCGCAGGCATGCGTCCCCGCTTACCCGCGCGCCGAGGGATGCAGCAACGGCACCGCGCCCTGCCAGCCGGCGCGCAGGACGGCGACCAGCGACGGCGGCGTGATCAGCTGGGCGCGGCCGTCCGGGCGCGGGTGCGCGGCCGTGTAGCCGGCCGGGGTCCACGCGAGGAGCCGGTCGCCGAGCACGAGGTGCGGCGATCCGGCGTGGAGCACGAACGCCCCGTCGGGCAGCTCGTCCATCGCGGCGTCGTGCAGGCGCCGCTCGCGGCCGTCCAGGCGCTCGGCGTGCAGGCGGTCGTCGATCGCGTCCGCGCCGGTGCCGTCGGCGAGCGCCATGAAGCGGTTGTAGTCCTCCCGGCGGCACAGCGCGCACGGCCGGTGGCCGGCGGCGAACGCGGTCGCCTCGTCGAGGAAGAACAGCTCGGTGAACCGGCCCGGCTGCAGCAGCGGGCTGCGGTGCCACCCCTTGAACTGCAGCCGGCAGGCGATCCAGCGCCGCACCGCGTACGCGCGGCGGATCCGGCCGTCCGCGTCGTGCAGGCATCCGCGGTTGCCGTACACCAGCCCGCGCGCCGGGTGGGCGACGATCTCCCCCAGCGGCGTGACGCGGTTCTGGAGCGGCATCGTGCCCGACGGTACCGGGTCGCGGTTCGATCCCTGACTGGGCGCGCTGCGCGGCCGCGGTTCCTCGGGTAGCTCCGGCTCGGTGACCGCCGATCGTTTCCGGGTGCGCGGCGTCGTCCTGCCCGGCGTGTTCCACCCGCGCTCGGACTCCTGGCTGCTGGCCCGGGCCGCCACGCGGCAGGGGCTCGCGCCCGGCGCCCGGGTGCTCGAGCTGTGCGCCGGGCCGGCGTTCGCCGGCGTTGTCGCCGCCCGCGCCGCGCACGGGCAGCTGTCGACCGTCGACGTCTCCCGCCGCGCGCAGCTGAACGCCTGGCTGAACGGCCGCCTGAACGGCGTGCCCGTGCGGGCGCTCCGCGGCGACCTGCTGGAGCCGGTGGCCGGCGAGCGCTTCGACCTCATCCTGGCCAACCCGCCCTACGTGCCCGGTCCGCCCCCGCCCGCCCACGGCGCCGCCCGCGCGTGGGACGCCGGCGCCGACGGCCGCGCGCTGCTCGACCGCATCTGCGCGCTGGCGCCGGCGCACCTGGCCCCGGGTGGGACGCTGCTGCTCGTGCACTCGGACATCGTGGGC
>JAICUS010000071.1 GCA_025935735.1 Solirubrobacteraceae bacterium
GTGCTGTGGGAGATCCGCCAGGCGCTCGGCCGCCACGACATGCTGATCTCCGACGTCGGCCTGCACAAGCTGTGGATCGCCCGCATGTTCCCCGCCCACGAGCCCAACACGGTGCTGATCGCCAACGGCCTGGCGGGGATGGGGATCGCGCTGCCGACGGCGATCGCCGCCAAGCTCGTCAACCCGGGCCTGAACGTGGTGACGGTCAACGGCGACGGCGGCTTCCTGATGAACTGCCAGGAGCTGGAGACCGCTGTGCGGTTGCGCACGCCGATCGTCAACGTGATCTGGGAGAACGCCCAGTTCGGCTCGATCGTGTGGAAGCAGGACAAGAAGTTCGGCCGCCACTTCGGCACGGACTTCACCAACCCGGACTTCGTCAAGCTGGCGGACGCCTTCGGCATGCCGGCCTGGCGCTGCGAGGAGGTCGAGGACCTCGGACGGCACCTGCGGCACGCGCTGTCGCTCGAGCTCCCGAGCCTGATCGTGGTCCCGATCGACTACTCGCTCGACGTGTCCATCTCGGAGGAGCTCGGAACGGAGACTGTGGCGGCATGACAGCGACCCAGGAGAAGAGCATCGTCGACGGCGTGCCGCGCGGGCTGTTCATCGGCGGCGAGTGGCGCGACGCGAGCGGCGGCGGCACCCTCGACATCGAGGATCCGTCGACCGGCGAGGCGATCGCCTCGGTCGCCGACGCGACGCCCGACGACGCCAAGGCCGCGGTGGATGCGTGCTGCGCGGCGCAGGAGGAGTGGGCGGCGCACCCGCCGCGCGAGCGCGGGGAGATCCTGCGCCGGGCCTTCGAGGCGCTGTCGGAGCGCGCGGACGACCTGGCCGTGCTGATGACGCTCGAGATGGGCAAGCCGGTGGCCGAGTCCAAGGCGGAGATCGCCTACGCCGCGGAGTTCTTCCGCTGGTTCGCCGAGGAGGCCGTGCGCATCGAGGGCCGCTTCGGCACCGCGCCCAACGGCGTCGGCCGGCTGATCACCATGAAGCAGCCGGTCGGGCCGTGCTACGCGATCACGCCGTGGAACTTCCCGATGGCCATGGGCACGCGCAAGATCGGCCCGGCGGTCGCCGCCGGCTGCACGATGGTCATCAAGCCCGCGCAGCAGACGCCGCTGTCGATGCTCGCGCTGGCCAAGATCCTCGAGGAGGCGGGGCTGCCCGGCGGCGTGCTCAACGTCGTCACGTCGTCGTCTTCCTCGGCGGTTTCCAAGCCGATCATCGGCGACCCGCGGCTGCGCAAGCTCACCTTCACCGGCTCGACCGAGGTGGGGAAGATGCTGGTCGAGCAGTCGGCGGGGAACCTGCTGCGCACGTCGATGGAGCTGGGCGGCAACGCGCCGTTCCTCGTGTTCGCCGACGCCGACGTGGACGCGGCGGTCGAGGGCGCGGTGATCGCCAAGATGCGCAACATCGGCGAGGCGTGCACGGCGGCCAACCGCTTCCACGTGGCCGACAAGGTGGCGGACGAGTTCGCCTCCAAGCTGGCGGACAAGCTGCGGGGGATGAAGGTCGGCCGCGGGACCGAGGAGGACGTGAAGGTCGGCCCGCTGATCGACGACGACCAGCGCTCCAAGGTGGCCGAGCTGGTGCAGGACGCGACGTCCAAGGGCGCCGAGGTGCTGCTCGGCGGCTCCAAGCGCGACGGCGCGGGCTACTTCTTCGACCCGACGGTGCTCACCGGGATCAGCGGCGAGGCGCGGCTCTTGCGCGAGGAGATCTTCGGCCCGGTGGCGCCGGTCGTGGGCTTCGACGACGAGGACGCGGCGATCGCCGCGGCCAACGACACCGAGTACGGCCTGGTGGCCTACGTCTACACGTCGGATCTGAAGCGGGCATTCCGGGTGTGCGAGCGGCTGCAGACCGGCATGGTCGGCCTCAACCAGGGGATGGTCTCCAACGCGGCGGCGCCGTTCGGCGGCGTCAAGCAGTCCGGCTTCGGCCGCGAGGGCGGCCGCGAGGGCATCGACGAGTACCTCTCGGTCAAGTACGTCGCGATGGCGATGTGAGCGACCCGCTCGCGCAGCTCCGCGACTGGTACGAGCACGCCGTGGCCGCCGGGCTCCCGGAGCCCGAGGCCATGGCGCTCGCCACCGCCACGCCCGCGGGCGCGCCGTCGGTGCGGTTCGTGCTGCTCAAGGGCGTCGACGCGCGCGGCGTCGAGTTCTACACCAACTACGAGAGCCGCAAGGCGCGCGAGCTGGCGGCCAATCCGCAGGCCGCGCTGGCCATCCTCTGGCGCCCGCAGCAGCGCCAGGTGCGCCTGGAGGGCACGGTCGAGCGCCTGACCGCCGAGGAGTCCGACGCCTACTTCGCCACCCGCGCCCGCCTGAGCCGGATCGGCGCCTGGGCCTCCCAGCAGAGCACGGAGATCCCGGACCGGCACTTCCTCGAGGCCCGCGTGGCCGAGTTCGAGGCCCGCTACCCGGGCGACGACGTCCCCCGCCCGGACCACTGGGGCGGCTACGTCCTGCGCCCCCACGCGATCGAGTTCTGGCAGGGCCGCCCGAACCGCCTCCACGACCGCGAGGTCTTCACCCACGGCCCCACGGGCTGGACCTCCAGCCGCCTGAGCCCCTAAAGGGGACAGTCCCCTTTATCTTTCTCGCGGCCCCGTGCGGCGGCCGCGGGCGCTGCGGGCGAACCTAAGGGGGACAGTCCCCTTTAGGTTTCAGGGGGCGGGAGGGGTGATCTCCCTGATGTTCCGGCGAGGGGGATCTCGGGAGGCTCGGCGGGTGCTCGAACTCGCCCCCGCTCACCTGGATGCCATGCGGCGCACCGCCCGCGCCCTCGCCGACACGCCCGAGGAGGCCGACGACCTCGTGCAGGACACGCTCGTGCGGGTCCTTGCCCGCCCGCGGGACGTCGAGGCCGCCGGGCCGTACCTGCTGCAGGCGCTGCGCAATACGCACGTGTCCACCATCCGGGCCCGCGGCCGCCGGCCGCGCACCACGGCGCTGGAGCCCGAGGACACGCGGCTCGTGGCCTCCGCCGCGCTCGAGCCGGCCGCGGTCGTGGCCTCGCGCGAGGTGATCGGCGCGATCGCCGCGCTGCCGGCCGAGCAGCGCGACGTGGTCGCCGCCGTCGACGTCGCCGGATTCGCTTACCGCGAGGCGGCGGCCCGCCTGCGGATCCCCGTCGGGACGGTCATGAGCCGGCTGCACCGCGGGCGCGCGCGGCTACGGCTGCACGCTGTCGCCGCGTGACCGCCGCCGAGACGAGCCCGGCGAGGATGCAGGCCACGCCGGCCAGCTGCAGCGCCGACGGGTCCTGACCCAGCAGCACCGCGCCGAGCGCCACCGAGGCCACCGGCTGGATGGTCAGCGTCAGCGACGTCAGCGCCGCCGGCAGCCGCGGCAGCGACACCGTGATCAGCAGCCAGCCCAGCACCTGCGACGTGAGCGCCAGGACGATCAGCCAGCCGGCGCTCGGCCAGCGCGGCACGAGGTCGCCCTCGCCCAGCACGACGTCGGCGGCCACCGACGTCAAGGCGCACACCAGCGTCATGTCGAACAGCGGCCCGGCGGGCCGGCGCAGGTCGCGGCTGCCCTGGCGCTGGATGAGCAGGAAGATCGCGTACGTCAGCCCGGTCAGCATGCCGAAGAGCACGCCGCGCGGCGGGTTCGCGCCGTAGGCGCCGGACTCCAGGACGCCGCTCACGAGCACGACGCCGAGGCAGACCAGCGGCAGCGCACGCCGGATCTGCGGCGGCACCGGCTCGCGCAGCGCCACCAGCGCCAGGAACGGCACGAACACGACCTGGGTGTTGCCCAGCACGGTTGAGAGACCGGCGCCGACGTCCGCGATCGCGTGGTGCCAGGTGATCAGGTCCGCGGCGAAGAAGACGCCGGCGAGCAGGGCGACCCGGCGCTCGCGCCACGTCCGCGGGCCGAATCGACGGTCCTCCCACGCGGCCAGCGCGCCCAGCACCGGCAGCGCGTACGCGCAGCGGTACACCGCGGCCGCGGCGGGCGAGACGTCCGCCTCCTCGACGAGGATCGCCGAGAACGCGATCACCAGCGCGCCGGCCACGGCGGCCAGCACCGGCCGCTCGCCCGCGCCGCTGGTCATCCGGCGATGCAGGCGGTGCCGATGCGGCTGAAGCCGAGGCGCCCGTACACGCGGGCGATCTCCTCGCTGCCGGCCGACAGGAAGACGAGCCGCGCGCCGTGGGCGAGCGCGTCCTCCACCAGCGCGCGGGTGACCGCAGCGCCGAAGCCGCGCCGGCGGGCGGACGGCAGCGTGGCCACGCCGACGATCTCCGTCACCTCGCCCACCGGCTGGTGGGAGCCGACGGCCACCGGCCCGTCCTCGGTCTCCGCCACGGCCATGACAGTCAGGCGCCGGCGCAGCCGCTCGCGGAGGAACTCGAGCGCCGTGGGCTTGACCGCAGCGTCGCGCTCGGCCGGCCCCTGGGGCCCCACCGCGGTTCCGGCAGCCTTGAAGCCGATGTCCGCCACGGCCCGCGCCGGCCCGACCGCGGGGTCGTCGGCGTCCAGGATCCGCACGGCCGACGTGTCGACCACGCGCGGGATCGTCAGCTCCATCAGCGGCGCCTCCAGGACCGGCAACCCGGTGGCCCGGACGGCGTCGATCAGCGCGGGCGCGAGGTCGTGGAGCCATTCCAGCGCCTCCGGCTGGGCCAGCTCGCGCATCCGCCCGCGCACGGCCTCGACCGCCGCCGGCGTGAAGTAGCCGCCGCCCTCGCCGCCCAGCCGCGGCCGCGCGTAGTACGGCCACGGCCCGGTGCCCACAAACAGCGTGAACGGGCCGTGCTCCTCGGTCCGCGCCGCCGAGCGCGGCGCGGCGTCGCAGTACGCGTCGATGCTCTCGAGCTCAGGCGGCAGAGGAGCCCGCCGCGATCTTGCGCAGGTCGAGCGCCTTGTCGAGCGTCTCCTCGTCCACGCCGTGCTCGCGCGCCACCTCGCGCAGCGTGCGCCCGCTCGCGGACGCGTCCTTGACGATCTCGGTCGCCTTGTCGTAGCCGATGAACGGGTTCAGCGCGGTGGCCACGGCGAGCGTGCCCTCGGCCGAGCGCTCGCAGCCCTCGAGGTTGGCCTCGATGCCGTCGACGCACTTCTCCGCCAGCAGCGACGCCGCGCTGGTCAGCAGGTGGATCGACTGCAGCAGGTTGCGGGCCATCAGCGGGATCCGCACGTTGAGCTCGAACTGGCCCTGCAGGCCGCCGATGGCGATCGCCGCGTCGTTGCCGATCACCTGCGCGCCGACCTGCAGCACGACCTCGGGCATCACCGGGTTGACCTTGCCCGGCATGATCGAGGAGCCCTTCTGCAGCTCGGGCAGGAACAGCTCGCCGATGCCCGCCCGCGGGCCGGAGCCCATCAGCGCGAGGTCGCCGGCGATCTTGGTCAGCGACACCGCGATCACCTTCAGGGCGCCCGAGAGCTCGACCAGCGCGTCGCGGTTGCCCTGAGCCTCGAACGGGTCCTCGGGCGGCGAGATCGTCAGCCCGGTGTCGGCGGCAATCCGGTCGCGCACGCCCGCGGCGAACTCCGGGTGGGTGTTCAGCCCGGTGCCGGTGGCGGTGCCGCCGAGCGGGATCTGCGCCACCTGCGGCAGCGCGTTCTTCACCCGGCGGCCACCCAGGCGCACCTGCGCGGCGTAGCCGGAGAACTCCTGGCCGAGCGTGACCGGAACCGCGTCCATGAGGTGCGTGCGGCCGGACTTGACGATGTCCTTGAACTCCTCGGCCTTGCGGGCGAACGAGGCCTCGAGCTTCTCCAGCGCGGGCAGCAGCGAGTTCGTCGCCTCGTCGAGCGCGGCCAGGTGCACCGCGGACGGGAAGACGTCGTTGGACGACTGCCCCATGTTCACGTGGTCGTTGGCGTGCGTGCCGTCGCCGGCGATCGTGGCGATGACCTCGTTGGCGTTCATGTTCGACGAGGTCCCGGAGCCGGTCTGGAAGACGTCGATCGGGAACTGGTCGTCGTGGCGGCCCGCGGCGATCTCGTCGCCGGCGGCGGCGATCTTCTCGGCGCGCTCGGCGTCGAGCAGGCCGAGGTCGGCGTTCACCCGCGCGGCGGCGCCCTTGATCCGCCCCAGCCAGCGCACGACGGGCAGCGGGACGCGCTCGCCCGAGACGGGGAAGTTCGCCACCGCCTTGCGGGTCTCCCCGCCCCACAGCTCGTGAGTCGTCTCCTGCACGCCCATGTCCACGCTCCTGAAAGGTTTGGCGGACACGCTAGCGCTCGGGGTGTGCCGCGAAAGTTCCGGATGACGGCCGGGCGCGCGAGCAGTAGCTTTCCCCGCGCGAATGTCCGTTGAATCTTCACCAATCGGGTGCCGTGGCCGCGTGACGTCGACCGGCGGCATCCGTCCCGGGCGCACCGGTGAGATGATGGTGGCCATCCGCGGCGGCGTCGAGGCGTTTCTCGCCCATCACCGGCGGCGGCGCGTTCGTCGTCCCGGTCTTGCAGAAGGCGCAGTACCTCGGCATGTCGGCCGACAAGGCGCTGCTCGAGGTGGAGGGCGTCGACTCGCAGAAGATCCCCGTCGGCGTACGCGGCGTGGCCATCTTCAAGGTGGGCGACGACGAGCACTCGATCACCAACGCGGGCACGCGCTTCCTCGACGCCCAGCAGGGCCAGATGCACGACCTCGTCCGCGAGGTCTTCCACGGCCACCTGCGCTCGATCATCGGCACGCTGTCGGTCGAGGACCTGATCGCCAACCGCAACGAGCTGGCACAGGCGACCCGGGACGCGAGCGCGGACGAGATGCAGAAGCTCGGCCTGGTGGTCGACTCGCTGCAGATCCAGGAGATCATCGACCCCACCGGCTACATCAAGGCGCTCGGCGAGCCGCGCGCGGCCGAGGTCAAGAAGCAGGCGCGGATCGCCCAGGCGGCCGCCGACCGCGAGGCGACCGAGCGCGAGCAGGAGGCCGAGGCGCTGAAGGCGGCCGCCCGGCGCGACTCGGAGATCGAGCGCGGGCCGAGCGCGCGGCGCGGATCTCGATCGCCGAGGCCGAGGCCCGCGAGGTCGAGCTCGCGGCCGTGGCCAAGGCCAAGCAGATCGAGCAGGTCGGGAGCTCGGAGGCGCGCATCGCCAGCCAGCGCGGCATCGCCGAGGCCGAGGCGACCAAGGCGCGCGGCGAGGCCGAGGGCGCGTCGATCCGGGCGAAGGGCCTGGCCGAGGCGGAGTCGATCGCCAAGCGCGCCGAGGCGCTGGAGAAGGAGGCCGACGCGGTCATCGGCCAGCAGATCGCCGAGAAGCTGCCCGACATCGTGCGGGCCGCCTCGGAGTCGTTCAAGCACGTCGACAACCTGACCGTGCTCAACGGCGCGCAGGGGATCTCGGAGATCATCGCGCAGGTGATCGGGCAGGCCGGCCCGGCGCTGGAGATGGCCCGCGACGCGCTCGCGCGCACCCGCAACGGCGACGGCGCGGCTAAGCCGCGTGCGCCCGAGGAGCCGCCTCGGGCGTGACGTCGCGGGGCTTGAGCTCCTCGCGGCAGTGCGCGCACACGAGCAGCGGATCGGCCACGTGCCCGCAGGTGTTGTGGCGCAGGACGATCGGCGGGCCGAGCTCCTGCAGGTGCTTGTCGCCCCAGCGCATCAGCGTGACGATCGCCGGATAGAGGTCGCGGCCGGCCTCGGTCAGGCGGTACTCGTAGCGCTCCGGCTCCGAGCGGTAGAGCCGGCGGTCGAGGATGCCGGCGCCGACGAGCGTCTGCAGCCGCGTGGAGAGCATGTTGCGGGCGATGCCGAGGTTGCGCTGCATGTCGGAGAAGCGGCGGACCCCGTAGAAGGACTCGCGCAGGATCAGGAACGTCCAGCGCTCGCCGAGGATCTCCATGGCACGCGCGATCGAGCACGTCTGCGGGCGGTCCAGCTCGTACATCGGAATCGTTACGTTAGCCACAGAACGCGACGATCTCCCGGGCCAAACCGACAGGGTCGTCGTAGGCGATGAGGAAGCCCGTGCGGGGCAGGACGCGCAGCTGGGCGTCGGGCAGCAGGTCCAGCGCCTCCTCGGCGATGCTCAGCGGGTGCGCGCGGTCCTCGTCGGCCCACAGCAGCAGCACGGGGAAGTCCATCTGCCCGTAGGCGTCGAGCAGGTCGCGGTGCGCGCCGCGCGGCCAGCGACGGGCCGCCTTGGCCCACGAGCGCACGCGGTTGCCGTTGCCGCCGAGGTCCATCAGGGCGTGTCTGACCAGGTCGCGCGCGCCGGGCGCGTTGGTGACCGTCAGCCGGTCGCCGCGGCCGGGGCGGATGGTCAGGACGGCGGCGCGGGCGAGCAGCCGGTCGCAGCCGGGGACGGCGGCGGCGCGGACGACGATGCGGCCCGCCCGCTCCAGCGGCTGCTCGTGCGGCCGGGCGTGCAGCGGGCTCGGCATCAGCACGAGCTTCTCCGGCGTGAGCGCGCCGGCGGCGATCGTGCGCAGCGCCAGCAGCGCGCCCGCGCCGTGGCCGCCGACCAGCGGCCGCGGCCCGCACGTGTCCTGGAGGAAGCCGGCCAGCACATCGCCGAACCACTCCGGCGTGTACGGGTGGCGCGGGCGGTCCTCGCTGTCGCCGTGCAGCGGCAGGTCCGGCAGGACGACCCGGTGGCGGTGGCTCAGCTCGTCCACCACGGGCTCCCACTCCCGGTGCGAGAGGCCCTTGGAGTGCAGCAGCGCCAGCGGCGGCCCGGTGCCGGCCTCCCGGTAGGCGACGCGCGCACCGTCGGGGTGGTGATACAGGCGCAGCTTCACGCGCGCGACAGCTTCCCACGCCGGCGGCTAACCTCGCGACCGTGGGGGCGGCCTTCATCGGGCAGCCGGTCCGGCGGCGCGAGGACGAGCACATCCTGCGCGGGCGCTCGCGGTTCCTGGACGACGTGGCGGCCGAGGGCGCCGCCCACGTCGCGTTCGTGCGCAGCCCGCACGCCCGCGCGCGCATCCGCGGCGGCTCGCTGCCCCCGCGCGCGCCGGGGCTGCTGGCGATCCTGACCGCGGACGACCTGGCCGGCACGGCGCCGCCGCGGGTCGACGCGGCGCCGGGGATGCGCCTGGCCGTCGCCGACGCGCCGCACCCGCTGCTGGCCCGCGACGAGGTCCGCTACGCCGGCCAGCCCGTCGCCGCGGTGGTGGCCGAGACCCGCGCGCTGGCCGAGGACGCGGCCGAGCTGGTCGAGGTCGACTACGAGCCGCTGGAGGCGGTCGTCGACCCGCGCGCGGCGGAGTCGCTCCTGCGCTGGGAGCGCCGCGGCGGCGACGTGGCGGGCGCGTTCGCGGCCGCGGACCGGGTCGTGCGCACCGACCACCTGATCCCCCGGCTGGCCGCCGTGCCGATGGAGACCCGCGGCGCCCTGGCGTCGCTCGACGGCGACCTGCTCACGGTCTGGTCGTCCTCGCAGGGCGCGCACCGGCCGCGGGCGCAGCTGGCGCAGACGCTGGGGCGCGACGAGTCCGGCATCCGCGTGCGCGTGCCCGAGGTCGGCGGCGCGTTCGGCTCCAAGGGCACGCTGCCGGTCGAGACGACGCTGGTCGCGCTCGCCGCGCTGCGGCTCGGCCGGCCGGTGAAGTGGATCGAGGACCGGCGCGAGAGCTTCTTGAGCTCGCCGCAGGGCCGCGGGATGCGCGGGGCGGTCGAGCTGGCCCTGGACGCCGATGGGCGCATGCTCGGCCTGCGCGCGCGGCTGCTGGCCGACCTGGGCGCGTACCTGCTGCCCAGCACGGCGATCCCGGGCCACACCACGGCGATGGGGATGGGCGGCGCCTACGCCATCCCGGCGGTCGAGGTGACCCTGACCGGCGCGCGCACGGACAAGGTCCCCGTCGCGCCCTACCGCGGCGCCGGCCGCCCGGAGGCGGTCTACCTGGTGGAGACGACCGTCGACAGCGCCGCGCGCGAGCTGGGCATGGACCCGGCCGAGCTGCGCCGCCGCAACCTGGTGCGCGAGTTCCCGTACGAGACCGCGCTCGGCTGGACGTACGACTCCGGCGACTACGAGCGCTGCCTGGACCGCGCGCTCGAGCTCGTCCGTCCGGAGCACGACGATGAGCGGCTCGTGGGCACGGGCGTGGCGCTCGCGGTCGAGCGCTCCGGCGGGCTGTGGGAGACGGCCGAGGTCCGGCTCGACGGCTCCCGGGCGGTCGTGCGGGTCGGCTCGACGCCGTCCGGGCAGGGCCACGAGACGCTGTTCGCCCAGATCGCCGCCGACCGGCTCGGCCTGGAAGTGCAGGACGTCGAGGTGCTGACCGGCGACAGCGCGGGCCTGCCGGAGAGCATCGGCTCCTTCGCCAGCCGCTCGACCGCGATGGGCGGCTCGGCCGTCGCGCTGGCCTGCGACGACGCGCTGGCCCGCCGGGATGCCGGCGAGGAGCCGGCGGGCTCGGCGCGCTTCGAGTCCGACCAGGCGTTCACCTCGGGCGCCTGCGCGGCGGTCGTCGAGGTCGAGCGCGCCACCGGCCGCGTCACCGTCCGCCGCCTGGTCGCGGTCGACGACGCCGGCCGGATACTCAACCCGCTGCTCGCCGAGGGTCAGGTGATCGGCGGCGCCGTCCAGGGCCTCGGCGCGGTGCTGAGCGAGGAGGTCGTCCACGACGAGGACGGCCAGCCGACCACCACCTCCCTGCTCGCCTACACGCTGCTCACGGCCGCCGACGTCCCGCCGATCGCCACCGAGTTCGTGGAGATCCCCTCGCCCCTGAACCCGCTCGGCGCCAAGGGGATCGGCGAGGCCGGCACGATCGGCGTCCCACCCGCCGTGGCGAACGCCCTGGCCGACGCCCTCGGCGCCCACCTCGTCGACCCGCCGTTCACCGCCGAGAAGGTCTGGCGGGCCCTGCGATGAGCTGGCGCGGCGACCTGGCGGGCTACACCGGCACGCTCATCCTCCAGGAGGTCGACGAGGACGCGCACGTCGCGCGCTACCGCTTCCAGGGCGCCCGCGACGGCGCGACCGCCACCGCGGCGATCGCCGTGACGGCGGCCGGTGAGATCACGGCGGACGTGCACCCCGGCCACGGCAGCGACCTGACCGCCGGGCAGCTGGTGGAGGCGGCCAGAGCGGTGTGGCCGGGCGCGGGCCCGCGCCGGGGGCTCGTGGCCGCGGGCGCAGCGGCCGTGCTCACCGGCTGGGCGCTGAAGGGGCCCCGATGAAGCCCGCGCCGTTCGACTATGTCGCTCCGCGCACCGTCGAGGAGGCGCTCGACGCGCTGGCCGAAGAGGGGTCGCGGGTGCTGGCCGGGGGGCAGAGCCTCGTGCCGCTGCTGAACTTCCGGCTCGCGCGGCCGGCGCGGCTGGTCGACGTCAATGGCATCGCCGAGCTGGGAGTCCTGCGGCGCAGCCAAGGCATCCTGCGCATCGGCGCCACCGTGCGCCAGGCGGCGCTGGAGCGGTCAGAGATCGTGGCGCGCCACTGGCCGCTGCTCGCGCAGGCGGTCCGCCACGTCGGGCACGCCGCCACGCGATCGCGCGGGACCGTGGGCGGGTCGGTCGCGCACGCCGACCCGCGGGCGGAGCTGCCGGTGGCGCTCGCGGCGCTGGGTGCCCGCTTTCACCTGCGGTCACGGGACGGCCGCCGCACGCTGACCGCGGACGAGCTCTTCCAGGGGCCGCTGACCACGGCCCTCGAGGACCAGGAGCTCCTCGAGGAGATCGAGGTGCCGCCGCTCCCCGCGGGCGCCAGGACCGGATTCGCCGAGTACGCCCGCACCCGCGGCGACTTCGCCCAGGCGGCGGTCGCCGTCGTCCGCACCCCGGAGCGCACGACGATCGTCACGCTCGGCCCGCACGTGGTCGCCGAGCCCGCGGCGGATGAACACGCCGGAGCGCTGCTCGCCGCGCTCATCGCGGAGGCGATGCCCGCGTGAGGATCACCGTCCACCTCAACGGCGCGCCGCACACCGCGGAGGTCGAGCCGCGGACGCTGCTGAGCGACTTCATCCGCCACGACGCCGGGCTGACCGGGACGAAGGTCGGCTGCGAGCACGGCGTGTGCGGGGCATGCACGGTTCAGCTCGACGGCGAGCCCGTCCGCGCCTGCTTGACGCTGGCCGTCCAGGCCGACGGCGCGCACGTCCGCACCATCGAGGGACTGACCCGGGACGACCGGCCGCTGCACCCGCTCCAGCAGGCCTTCCACGAGCACCACGCGCTGCAGTGCGGGTTCTGCACGGCGGGCATCCTGATGACGCTCGAGGCGTTCCTCAGAGAGCACCCGGAGCCCACCGAGACACAGGTGCGCGAGGCGCTCGCGGGCAACCTGTGCCGCTGCACCGGCTATTCGGCCATGGTCGAAGCGTCGCGCCGCTAGCGTCATAGCGGTCCTGCGCCTGCGCTCCCCCCACGACCGCCAGATCCTGCTGCTCGCCGTGCCGGCGCTGGGCGCGCTGGCGGCCGAGCCGCTCTACGTGCTGGTGGACACGGCGATCGTCGGGCACCTGGGCACGACGCAGCTCGCCTCGCTGGCCATCGCCGCCACGGTCATGTCGACGGCGTTCACGATCTTCAACTTCCTCACCTACGGCACGACCGCCCAGGTCGCCCGCCTCCACGGGGCCGGCCGCAACGAGGCCGCCGCCGCGCTCGGCTCGCAGGCGCTGTGGCTCGGGCTGGCGATCGGCGTCGCGCTGCTCGTGCTGATCGAGGCGCTCGCGGGGCCGATCGTGACGCTGATGGGCGGCACCGGCAGGGTCCACGACGGCGCGGTGCTCTACCTGCGCATCGCCGCGCTGGGCGGGCCGCTGTTCATGCTCGCCGGCGCCGGCCAGGGCTTCCTGCGCGGGATGTCCGACCTCAGGACGCCGCTGATCATCCTCGTGGCCGCGCACACGACGAACGCGGTGCTCGAGCTGGTGTTCGTCTACGGCTTCGGCTGGGGGCTGGCCGGCTCGGCCTGGGGCACGGTGATCGCCCAGCTCGGGATGGCGCTGGGGTTCGTCGCCGTGCAGCGCCGGACCGGCTTCGAGCGCCCGCACCCGGGGAAGATGCGCCCGCTGGCCCGCATCGGCTCGGAGATCGCGGTGCGCACGACGGCGCTGACCGGCTCGTTCCTCATCGGCTCGGCGGTGCTCGCCCGGATCGGCGCGGCGAGCCTCGGCGCGCACCAGGTGGCGTTCCAGCTGTGGATCTTCCTCGCGCTGATCCTGGACGCGATCGCCATCGCCGGGCAGGTGATGGTCGGGCGGATGCTCGGCGCCGGCGACGCGAGCGGCGCGCGGGAGGCGGCGACGCGGATGATCGCCTGGGCGGTGGCGGTCGGCGCCCTGTTCGCCGTCGTGCTGCTCGCGCTCGGGGACGCGGTCCCCCGCCTGTTCACCGGCGACGACCGGGTGGTGGAGCGGGCGCACGAGATCTGGCCGCTGTTCGCCGCGATGATGCCCGCCAACGGCGCCGTGTTCGCGCTGGACGGGATCCTCATCGGCGCGGGCGACACCCGCTTCCTGATGTGGGGGATGCTCGCCGCGGCCGCCGTCTATGTGCCGATCGTGCTGCTCGCGCCGCACGAGGGCTGGGGGATCGTCGGAGTGTGGTGGGGCCTGCTCGCGCTGATCGCGGTGCGCCTCCTCACCTGCGGCGCGCGCTTCGCCGGCTCGCGCTGGGCGTTGACCGGCGCGCCCGCCTGACTACGCTATGCGGCCCATGTCGCGTCGCATCGCCCTGCTCACCACCCTGCTCGCCCTCGCCCTGGCCGCACCCGCGGCCGCGCAGCAAGGGGGCGGCGCCTTCGGCCCGCTGCCGCAGGCGCCCCCGACCGTCACGGCCGTCCCCACCGCCGCGCCGACGAGCTCCGACAGCGGCAGCAGCCGCAGCACGCTGTTCATCATCGGCGGCGTCCTCATCGTCGGCTTCGCGATCATGGGCTGGTTCATCTCCCGCGACGCCCGCCGCGGGCTGGGAGAGGGCCAGCTCGCCGCGGTCGGCCGCGCCCGCGACGACGGCCCGCACGCCCACAAGCGCCAGGCGAAGGCGCGGGCGCGCGCCAAGGGCCGCGCCCAGCGCCAGGCCCGCAAGCGCAACAGATCAGCGCTCGGGGGCCCACCCGACCGGCGACGTGTCGCAGGCTCAGCCGCCAGGAGGGGTCCGCCGGCCGGGCACCCCTAGCCGCGCGGCCGGATCACGAGGTCGCGCACGACGAACACCGCGCGCGACCGCGGCAGCTCGGCGAACGGCCGCGGGAAGCCGGCGAAGCGCCCGTTGCCGCGGTAGTCGGCGAACCGCACGACCTTCCCGTCGCGGAGGAAGATCAGCACCTCGCCGCCGTCGATGGTGTCGATCCCGGTCCACTCGCGGCCGAGCCGGCGCGAGATCTGTGCGCGCGGCGTGCCCGGAGCCACGAGCAGCACCCGGTCCCACTCGAACGGCGCGGCGTCGGCCAGCCTGACGACGCCGTGGGTGCCGTTCAGCGGGTCCTGCGACGTCGTGACCGCCTTCGTGAAGTTCTCGGACACGAGGATGTCCGACTGCGGCCGTGTCGGGTCGCGCGTCAGGACCACCACGAGGATGAGCACGGCGATGCACAGCGCCAGCCCGGCGGCCACCAACGCGAGAACCCTGCCCATGCGCACGGACCTAGACTGCCATGAGGTGCCGCCACACAGACCCCTGCCCGAGAAGCCTGACTTCCCCGCGCTCGAGGAGCGGGTGCTCGAGCGCTGGCGCGAGCACGACGTCTACCGCGAGTCCCTGCGCCGCCGCGAGGGCGCGCCGCCGTACGTCTTCTATGAGGGCCCGCCGACCGCCAACGGCCGCCCCGGCTCCCACCACGTCCTCGCGCGGGTCTTCAAGGACATCTTCCCCCGCTTCAAGACCATGCGCGGCTTCTACAGCTACCGCAAGGGCGGCTGGGACTGCCACGGCCTGCCCGTGGAGATCGCGGTCCAGGAGAAGCTCGGGTTCGAATCCAAGCAGCAGATCGAGGAGTACGGCATCGCGGAGTTCAACGCCCGCTGCCGCGAGTCCGTGTTCGAGTACCTGGAGGACTGGACGCGGCTGACCGAGCGCATCGGCTACTGGGTCGACCTCGACGAGCCCTACCGCACGCTCGACACCGCCTACGTCGAGTCGGTCTGGTGGGCGCTCAAGCAGCTGTGGGACAAGGACCTGCTCTACGAGGGCTTCAAGGTCGTGCCCTACTGCCCGCGCGACGGCACCGCGCTCTCCAGCCACGAGGTCAGCCAGGGCTACGAGGACGTCGAGGACCCGAGCGTCTACGTCATCTACCCCGTCACGCAGCCCGCCGGCGCCCTGCGGGAGGGCGACGAGCTGCTGGTGTGGACGACCACGCCCTGGACGCTCGTGTCCAACGCCGCCGTGGCCGTCGACCCGGACCTCACCTACGTGCGCACCGA
>JAICUS010000479.1 GCA_025935735.1 Solirubrobacteraceae bacterium
ACGTCGGGCGGGTGCTTGACCATGTCGCGCCGCTCGCGCTGCGGCGTGTCGCCGGTGCGGATGGCCACGTTGAGCTCGGCCCCGATGCCCCGCAGCGGCGCCCGCAGGTTCTTCTCCACGTCGTAGGAGAGCGCCTTCAACGGCGAGACGTAGACGAGCCGGGTGCGCTCGTGGCTCGGCTCGGCCAGGAAGCGGTCCAGGCCGTAGAGGAACGCGGCGAGCGTCTTGCCCGAGCCGGTGGGCGCGCTGATCAGCACGTGCTCGCCGGTGGCGATCGCCGGCCAGGCCTGGGCCTGGGCGGCGGTCGGGGCCGCGAACGCCCGGCCGAACCACTCGCGGACCGCCGGGGTGAAGTGCGCGAGCGGGTCCGGCATCAGCCCCTGGACGTTATCGGCCGCGCGGCACCCCTCCACGGGGGCTGGCCACACCTCGCGGTCAGCCGGCGGGCGCGACCGGGCGCACGTCGCGGCGCGTCGCCACGGCCACGGCGGCGCCCACGGCCGTGAACGCGGCGGCGACGAAGAACGCCGTGCGCCAGCCCGGGCCCTCGACCAGCGCGCCGGCGAGCGCCGCGCCGCCGGCGATCCCGGCGACGAACGAGGTCACCGGCCAGGTGTAGGCCTCGGTCCGCGCACCCGGCGGCGCGACGCCGCCCACCAGCTCGTAGCGGGTGGCCAGCAGCGGTGCGATGCAGCAGCCGGCGGGGATGGCCAGGATCGCCATCACGGCCATCGACGGCGCGGCGACGAGCGGCAGCATGGTCAACGGCATCGCGGCGGCGACCAGCAGGTGCACGCGCTGCACGCTGCCGTGGCGCGGCAGCGCGCCGTAGAGCAGCCCGCCGATGCCGCTGCCGAACGACCACACCGCGAGCACCACGCCCGCGGCGGGCGCGGCGCCGTGCGCGCGGCTGAACGCGGGGATCGCCACCTCGATGACGCCGATGCCGGCGCCGGTGGGCAGCGAGGCGAGCACCAGCGCGCGTACGCCCGCGGAGGTCAGCGCGCCGAGGAAGTGCCGCTCCTCGCGATCCTCGGGCTCGATCGCCCTGGTGGCCGGCAGCGCGGTGAACACGGCCGTGCCCGCGACGACCGCGATGGCGGAGACGATCAGCGCCCCGGCCGGCGAGGCGACCGCGGCGATGGCGGCCGTCAGCAGCGGGCCGCTGATGAAGATCAGCTCGGTCATCGTCGAGTCCAGCGCGTAGGCGGTCTGGAGCAGGCGGGGCTCGACGAGGTCGCCCCACAGCGCGCGCAGCACGGACGACGTCGGCGGCATGCCGAACCCGGCGACGAAGCCGCACGCGAGCAGCGCGACGGCGGGCGCGTCGAGCTCGGCGAGCCCGACGATGCCCCCCAGCGCCGCGGCGTGCACGAAGGCCAGCGGGAGCAGCACCCGGCGCGCGCCGAGCCGGTCGACCAGCCGTCCCTGCGTCGGCGCGCCCAGCGCCGAGCCGGCGGACAGCATCCCGGCGACCGCGCCCGCCACGGCGAACGAGCCGGTCCGCTGGCGCAGGAACAGCACGATGGCCAGCGCGTTGATGCCGATCGGCAGCCGCCCCAGCAGCGTCGAGGCCACGAGCGCCCGGACGCCCGGCGAGCGCAGGATCTCCGCGTAGCGCCTCAACCCCAGGCGAGCTCCTTGGCCCGCCCGAGCAGCTCGTCCATCATCCCCGGGGTCAGCTTCCCGGTGAACGTGTTCTGCTGGCTCGGGTGGAAGCAGCCCAGCAGCGGCCACGGGGTCCCGTCGGCCAGCGCGCCGTGTCCGAACTTCGGCTTCGGCCGCGGGACCGGGCCGCCGCCGAGCGCCGCGCGCAGCCGCAGCCCGCTCTCCCAGGCGAAGCCGCCGAGGCACACGACGACGTGCAGCTCGGGCAGCAGCGCGACCTCGCGCTCCAGCCACTCGGCGCAGTTCGCCCGCTCCTGCGGCGTCGGCAGGTTCGCCGGCGGCGCACAGCGTACGGCGGCCACGATGTAGGCGCCGTCGAGCCGCATTCCGTCGTCGCGGTGCACTGATTCGGCCTGGTTGGCCAGCCCGGCGCGGTACAGCGCGGCGAACAGGAAGTCGCCGGAGCGGTCCCCGGTGAAGATCCGGCCGGTGCGGTTGCCCCCGTGCGCGGCCGGCGCGAGCCCGAGGATCAGCACGCGCGCCGCGGGGTCGCCGAAGCCCGGCATGGGCCGGCCCCAATAGGTCTCGTCGCGGAACGCGGCCCGCTTCTCGCGCGCGACACGCTCCCGCCACTCGACGAGGCGAGGACACCGGCGGCAGTCGATGACCGCCTCGTTGAGCGCACGCAAGGCGGCCACGAAAATCGATCCTAGAGCCCTCGCGAGATACGCTCTTGAGCGAGATGCGCCGCGCGTCGCTCGTCCTTGCCCTTTTGGTGCTGCCGCTGGCCGGCTGCACGGCCGCGCAGACGTCGAAGTCGAAGTTCAAGGGCGAGGCGGGGAAGGTCGCCGCGGTCGTCGAAGACCTCGCGCAGGCCGGCCGCACCGGCAACGCGAAGAAGATCTGCTCGGACATCCTCGCCCGCCAGCTCGTGGCCGAGCTCAAGAGCGCCGGCGGCGACTGCGAGTCGGAGATGAAGGCGGCCATCCAGGACGCCAGCGACTACGACCTCAAGGTGGACTCCGTCAAGGTCACCGGCGGCAGCGCCACCGCCAAGGTCCGCCAAGGCACCCAGGGCAAGGTCGCCACCTTCTCCTTCATCAAGGAGAAGGGCGACTGGAGGGCCAGCGCGCTCGGGGGCTGAGATGGACGAGGTCGCCTACATCGCCCTGCCGTCGTCCGAGGAGATCGGGCGCCCGGCCGGCCATCCGTACGACTTCGGCGGCCCGGTCACCGGCATGGGCCGCCTGCTCGCGGCACACCCGCGGATCGGCCCGAAGTTCAACGCGCTCTTCGCCGAGATCATGTTCGCCCCGGGAGCGCTCGACCGCCAGGAGCGCGAGCTCGCCGCGGCGGTCGCGGCCTCCGCGCAAACCTGCTTCTACTGAACGCGCTCCCACGCAGAGTTTCTGCGTGCCGAGGGGGGCGACGACGGGACGGCCAGGGCGGTCGAGCACGGCCACTGGTCCGACGCCGAGCTGACACCGCGCCGCCGGGCCATCTGCGAGGTGGCCGAGCAGCTCAGCCTCGACCCCCACCAGGTCGGCCCGGCCGACTGGGACAAGCTGCGCGCCCACGGCTTCGACGACCACGCCTGCCTCGAGCTCGCGCACGTCGTCGGCATCTTCAACCACCTGACCCGTCTGGCCGACGGGTTCGGGCTCGAGCTCGACCCCGCCACGCTTGCGGCCTCCGAGGGCGGCGCCCCGCTGCGGCGGCCGGGGACCTAGACGCCTCGGCGGCCTCGGCGAACTGCTTGCTGGGTAGGGGGCGGGTCAGCCCGGCGGTCGGTCAAGAACGATCGCCTCGGCTGGCGAACCGATCACGATCGACCGGAAATGTAATACACCGGAAACACGTGGGGCTAGTTGGTAGCGCTTATATGACACTTAGGAGCTCCGCCTCGACGCCGGCGCCACAGAAACGATCATGCACGCGCGGCGGCCGAACCCTCACCCCGTTACCCAGCAAGCAGTTCGCCGATCCCGCCGAGGCGCTTGGTGCGCCTCAGCCGCCCAGCGCCCGCCCGTACTGGCGCTCGTAGTAGGCCAGGTACTCGCCCGAGCGGATGGGCTCCCACCACCAGCGGTTGTCGCGGTACCAGGACACCGTCCGCTCCAGCCCCTCGGCGAAGCGCACCTGCGCCTCCCAGCCGAGCCCGCGCACCTTCTCGGAGGCCAGCGAGTAGCGGCGGTCGTGGCCCGGGCGGTCGGTGACGTACTCGATGATCGAGTCGTCCTGGCCGGTGTACTCGACGATCTTGTTGACGACCTCGATGTTCGGGGCCTCGTCGGGGCCGCCGACGTTGTAGACCTCGCCGGGCTCGCCGCGCTCGAGCACCGTGCCGATGCCGCGGGCGAAGTCCTCCACGAAGATCCAGTTGCGGACCTGCATCCCGTCGCCGTACACGGGCAGCTTGTCGCCGTGGAGGGCGTTCAGGACCATCAGCGGGATCAGCTTCTCCGGGTACTGGTAGGGCCCGTAGTTGTTGGAGCCGCGGCAGATCAGCGCCTCCAGGCCGAAGGTGTGCCGGTAGGAGGCGACCAGCAGGTCGGCGCCCGCCTTGGAGGCCGAGTACGGCGAGGAGGGGCTCAGCGGCGACTGCTCGGTGAACGAGCCCGTCTCGATCGAGCCGTAGACCTCGTCGGTGGACACCTGGACGTAGCGCAGGCCGCGCTCGCGCGCCGCCTCGAGCAGCACGTAGGTGCCGAGCGCGTGCGTGGTGATGAACGCCTCCGGCTCGGCGATCGAGCGGTCGACGTGGGTCTCGGCGGCGAAGTTGACGATCGCCTCGCAGCCCTCGGCCGCCTCGGCCACCGCCTCCGGGTCCTCGATCCCGCCGACGACCAGGCGGACGTCCTCGAGGTCCTGCAGGTTCTCCCGCCGGCCGGCGTAGGTGAGCTTGTCGAGCACGACGACCTCGTCGCCGTGGTCGCGGACGCGGATGCGGACGAAGTTGGAGCCGATGAATCCGGCGCCGCCGCAGACGAGCAGTTTCACGTGAAACAGACCTCTCTCGCAGTCAGGTGGGCCGCGAGCCCTTCCTGCCAGGGCGGCAGGACCGGCGCGTCGCGACGGGTGGAACCGAGGACGGAGTACGCGGGGCGCGGTGCGGGCCGCGGGAACTCAGCGGTGGTGCACGGGTGGACGGTGACCTCGAC
>JAICUS010000589.1 GCA_025935735.1 Solirubrobacteraceae bacterium
CCGACGGGTTCCGCAGCACCGTCGACGCCAACAACCGCTGGCCCGACCAGCTCGAGCTGCGGATCGCCAACCTCGGTCCCAACCGGCAGTACGGGATCATGAACGAGGGGATCTCCGGCAACCAGACGACCGCCGACGGGGCCGGGGTGAGCGCGCAGGCGCGCCTCGACCGCGACGTGCTGGCCAAGCCCGGGGTGGAGACGGTGATCTTCATGGAGGGCATCAACGACATCGGCCGCGGCACGGCGACGTCGGCGGACCAGCTCATCCAGGCCGACCAGCAGATCGTCAACCGGGTGCACGCGGCCGGGAAGTGCATCCTCGGCGGCACGCTCACGCCGTTCGTGGGCGCGGGCTACTCCAGCCCGGCGAAGGAGCAGATCCGCGAGGCGCTGAACCAGTGGATCCGCCGCAGCGGCGCGTTCGACGGCGTGATCGACTTCGACCGCGCGACGCGCGACCCGGACAACCCGACGGTGTTCCTGCCGGCGTACGACTCCGGCGACCACCTGCACCCGAACCCGGCCGGCTATCAGGCGATGGCCGCCGCGGTGCGGATCCCGCAGCTGGCCTGCGGCTAGGCAAAGCGGCCCCGGGGCGCCGCCACGGCGCCCCGGGCTCAGCCGCAGGAGGTCGCGATCGTCCAGCCCACCGTGCGGCCGAGCACGTGCGGGAACCGGGGGTCGCGGGCCAGCGCCGTCGTGTGGCCCGCGACGACCGTCCCCGGGACGGCCGGGAAGATCTGGACCTGGTGGAGGTGGCGGTGCAGCTCGTAGGCCACGGCCTGGGTGTCGTAGCGGGTGGTGTAGACGCCGCCGCAGCGCTGCACCGCGGCCGGCCCGCCGGCCGCCCGGATCGCCGTCCTGAGGTCGCTGTAGTAGGCCGCCTCGCGGTGGATGCCGTCGAGGCGCTCGCGCAGGTGGCCGACGCCCGCGACCACGAACGGCGCCACGGCCAGCAGCGCCAGGCCGGCCACGACCGTGAAGACCCGCCCGGACAGCCGGCGCCGGGCCAGCACGACCAGCTCGGCCCAGCCGACGCCGCAGACCACGCAGGCCAGCGCCGCGGCCACGACCAGGTAGCGCTGGTTGCCGGTGAACGCCACCTCGGCGCCTAACGCGACGCTGCACATGAACGCCGTGGAGATCGCGGCGATGCCGAGCGTCACCTTGTCGCCGGGCCGCCGCGCGCCGGCGGCCAGCGCCGCCCCCACGGCCACGAAGCCGCCGAGGTAGACCGGCGCGAGCAGCGCGCCCGCCGCGTTGGTGAACGTGGCCAGGAACGGGAACGCGGCCTCGCCGGGCGAGCCCGCGACGGGGTCGGCCGCGCGGTCGGCGGCGCGCAGCAGGTTGTGCGAGCCCAGGTATTCGGGCAGGAACCAGATGAGCAGCAGGCCGATCCCGCTGCCCACGACCACCGCCACCGTCCCCCAGGGCAGCGCGCCACGCTCTTTCCGCTCCACCCAGATCAGCCACAGCCCGTAGCCGGCCAGCAGCGGCCAGGCCTCCGGCCGCAGCAGGCCGCCGGCCACGCAGAGCCAGAACGCCTGCCGGCGGTGCCCGTCGAGGTGGCGCTCGACCACCAGCAGCGCGAGCATCGTCTGGAGGCCCTCGGAGTTCCCGCGCGCGAAGTGGTAGATGAACACGCTCTCCAGCAGCAGCGCCACCGTCGCCACGACGCCGGCCACCGGGCCGGCGATCCGCGTGGCCAGCCGGTAGGCGAGCACGACCGCGTAGAGGCCGCCCGCGCGCGCGACGATCAGCCACAGCAGCGGCGCGGCGGTGGCGCCGAGCAGCGCGAACGGCGTGGTGAAGAACACCGGCAGCGGCTTCCACGACGGCCCGCCGAGCGTCACCAGGTCGCCGTGGAGGATCTCGCGGCCCCAGACCAGCCAGGCCGTGGGGTCATACGTCGGCGCGTGCGCCCACAGCAGCGAGAGCGCGGCGACGGCGATGCAGGCCAGCGCCTCGATCCATCCCGAGCCGGTCCGCCCGGCCGCCGGGGTGGGCAGCTCGGGCAGCCGGTGCAGCGCGCTCTCGTCGCGCCCCGTCGCCGTCATAGCGCGGCTCACGGTACCGCCCGGCAAGATGAGCGCCTTAACATCGCTTGGCCCTGCTGGGCCCGGCAGCCTCGTAGACTCCCCGCCCGGTGACCGGGATGGATCACATCGAGGAGCCGCCGGTCGCCCGTACGCGCATGCCGGGCCTGCGCGGGCTCGCGATGCGCGTCGCCGCGCGGGTCCGCCCGTTCGTCCCGGTCATCCGCACCGTCGGCTTCGTCGTCGCGGTGGGGATCGTCATCGCGATGGGCGTCGGCGCGGCCAACGACGTCCACCTCGACAGCATGGCCTGGTGGCCGCTGCCGCTCGGCGTGCTGGCCGCCGGCGTCTGGTGGGTGCTGCTCGGCCGCGGCTGGGTGCTGCTGCTGTCCGGCCGGCTCAACCGCGACGACTTCTCGTCCTGGTGTCGCACGCAGGCGCTGCGCTACCTGCCCGGCGGCATCTGGGCGCCGGTGTCGCGCGGGGCGATCATGCACGGCAGCTCGCTCGACCGGCTCGCCACCGTGGCGGCCGAGAACGTCGTCTCGCTGTGCGCCGCGCTCGCGCTGGCCGGCGTCGCGCTCGCCGCCGCCGGAAAGCCGCAGTGGAGCCCGCTGGTGCTGGCCGCCGCCGCGCCCGTGATCGCCGCGCGGTTCACCGCGGCGCGCACGCGGATCACGCCCGCCCGCACCCGCTCCGCCACCGCCAACTACCTCGTCGCGTTCGTCGCCTACATGGTCGCCGCCGTGCTCGTCCAGGGGGCCATCTCCGGCTGGCACGACCTCGCGACCATCGCCGGCGCCGCCTGCCTCTCCTGGGCGGCCGGCCTGGTGGTGGTCGTCGCGCCCAGCGGCGTCGGCGCCCGCGAGTGGGTCTACGTCGAGCTGCTCAAAGGCCCGTTCATGCACGCGGACCTCGTGGCCGGCGCGCTCACCCTGCGCGTGGTGACGATCGTGGCCGAGCTGGCGGTGCTGCTCGTCGCCGGGCGGCCGGCGCGCGACGATTCTAAGAGTCGTTAGCAGCGGTTAGCGGGGCATTCAGACGCGCATGTCGCGTCGGGGGGCCGGGGTATCCTGAATCGCTGCCCGGTGGGGCACGCGTGAGGTACCGCGCGACAGACTTTTCGAACGTGAACGGGAGGCCCCTTGCGCGTACTGGTTCTCGGTGGTGACGGCTTCTGTGGGTGGCCCACCGCCCTGCATCTCTCGGCCTGCGGCCACGACGTCACCATCGTCGACAACCTGGTGCGCCGCAAGACGGACGTCGAGCTCGAGATCGAGTCGCTGACGCCGATCCAGCCGATTCACCGCCGCCTGGCGGCCTGGCAGGAGATCACCGGGCGCGAGATCGGCTTCCACAACCTCAACGTGGCGCGCGACTTCGCGGAGCTCGTCGACCTCCTGCGGACCGAGGAGCCCGACGCGGTCGTGCACTTCGCCGAGCAGCGCGCCGCGCCGTACTCGATGAAGAGCGCCTGGCACAAGCGCTACACGGTCGACAACAACCTCAACGCCACCAACAACCTGCTGGCGGCGGTCG
>JAICUS010000253.1 GCA_025935735.1 Solirubrobacteraceae bacterium
CCGGCTCGTGGAGCGGTTCAACGGCCTCGTCTGGGCGGTCGCCCGTGCGCACCGGCTCGCCGGCGCGGACGCGTCCGACGTCGTCCAGACGACCTGGCTGCGGCTGGTCGAGCACCTGGACCGGCTGCAGGATCCCGAGCGCGTGGGCGCCTGGCTTGCCACCACCGCCCGCCGCGAGTGCCTGCGCACGCTGCGCCTCTCGGCCCGGGTCCTCCCCACGGAGACGGACCTGCTCCCCGACCCCGGCACCGACGCGCTGCTCGGCGCGGCGCTGCTGTCGGAGGAGCGCGACCGGGCCCTGTGGGAGGCATTCGGTGGTCTCTCCGAGCGCTGCCAGGCGCTGCTGCGCCTGCTGGTGGCCGACCCGCCTCCGTCATACGAGGACGTCGGCGCGGCGCTCGACATGCCGATCGGGAGCATCGGGCCCACGCGGCAGCGATGCCTGGAACGACTGCGCGGGCTGGCCGAGACGGCCGGGGTCACCGCATACTGAGGGGTCACCCATGAACGATGAAGCCGTCTTCGAAGAGCTGCGCGAGCTGATCGCCCGGACCGACCCGGTGCCGGAGCGCCTGGACGACGCCGCCCGCGCCGCCTTCACCTGGCGCACGATCGACGCCGAGCTGGCCGAGCTCATGCAGGACAGCGCGGAGGTCGACGAGGCCGCGCTCGCGCTGCGCGGCGCGGCCACCGGGCCGCGGCTGCTGAGCTTCGAGTCGCCGCGGCTGGCGATCGAGGCCGAGGTCACCGTCCTCGGCCCGCGCGAGCGGCGCCTCGTCGGCCAGATCGTCCCGCCCGTCGCCGCATCGCTGACCCTCGAGCAGGGCGGCGTGCGCCTCACCGCCCAAGCGGACGAGCTCGGCCGCTTCGCTTTCGACCGCGTGGGCGCCGGCCCCGTCCGGCTGCGGGCGGCGCTGCCGGACGGGGGGATGGAGGTCGCGACCCCCTGGACGTCGATCTAGAAGGGGTTCACCATGTCGATGACGGCATCGAGCAGGCTCTCGGCCACGCCACCGGCGACGGCGCCCGCCACCGGCAGAGCGAGCAGCCCGTCGAGCGAGCTCGACCCGCTTCCGTAGTAGCCGGCATGCGCCGGGCTGCGCCAGTACGGCGCGGGATGCCCGTTGACGATCACCCGGCGCAGGGCGGGAGCGCGCCCGGCGTCGACCTCGTCCGCACATGCGCGGCATGCCGGGAGCTGCCGCATCCGGCCACCCTCGGGCGCGAAGACGACCGCTCGCTGCGACGGCCCGTGACCGGGGTCGAAGAAGCACGGCGGAGTCATCGGCGGCGACTCCGCGCCGGTCAGCACCGCCCGTGCCGCGGCGATCTCGTACCTGGCCCGCGCCGACAGGCGCGCGGCGGCGCGCAGATCGTCCACGGTCCCGGCGAGCTGCAGCGCGCCGCTCGCATCGCGATGCAGCCCGACCGCGGCGTAGTACGCGTCGCGGGCGCGGCCCTCGTCGAGCTCCACCGCGGCCTCGAGCGCCGCGATCTCTTCTGCGACCGCGTCCAGATCGGCGCGGGCCACACGGACGATCTCCCGCCACAGCCGGGCCCGGCGGCGCCGGCGCGAGGTGATCGCCAATCGCACAGGATCACTGTAGTTACGGAAGCGGCACCCCCGGGTCGAGGTCGTCGACCAGCACGGCCAGCGGGAAGTCCGACGGCGCTGGCGGCGACGTGGCCAGCATGTGGTCGACCGCCTGCTGGGCCGTCGCGAAGCCGTGGCGGGTGATCAGCCGGGCGAGGTAGGCGGCCACCACCGGGGTGGAGAACGACGTCCCGTCCCAGCGCGCCCAGCCGTTGAAGCTGCGCGTCTGCACGGTGGTGTCGGGCGGCTCGACGTACTTGGTCGTGTTGTCGGGCGCGTAGGTGGAGGCGACGTTCACGCCGCGGGCGACGGCGTCGACCCAGTAGCCGTAGTTGCTCCACTCCGGGCGCGCCCAGCCGGTCTTGCAGTGGTTGACGGCGCCGACGCCCACGACCTGCTTGAACGCGGCCGGCCAGAACGGGCGCGGCTTGCCGGCGTTGCCCGCCGCGGCCACGATCGCTCCGCCCCGGGCGCGGATCGCCCGCAGCACGCCGGCGATGGCCAGCGGCGCGGTGTCGTCCTGGGTGTAGCCGCCGAGCGACAGGTTGACGATCGTGACCGCGGGCGGCAGCTGCTGCTCCATCGCCTGGGCGACGGTGAAGTCGTCGCCCACGCCGTGCGAGTTGAGCACCTTGACGTCGACGATGTGGGCGGCGGGCGCGACCTGGCGGATGAGTCCGGAGACGAACGTGCCGTGGCCGGCCTCGGCGTCGCCGAAGCCGTCGCCGTCGGCGTCCCAGGTGTCGGCGACGTTGCCGGCGCGGATGACGATCGGGCCGGCGAGCCACGGGTGCTTGAACAGGCCGGTGTCCAGGACGCCGATCGTCACGCCCTGGCCGTCCGCCGGCTGGGCGGTGCGCAGCGGCAGCGTCCGCGGCCGGGCCTCCGGGCGCGCGCAGGTCGCGTTGCCGCCCTGGATGCGCGGCTCGCCGGTGAACGTGACCTGGGTCTGCTCGCCCACCAGCACGTGATTGGGCGCGATGCGCACCTTCCCGCCGGTCCCCTCGCGGACCTTCGCGATCGCCTCCAGCACCTCCGCCGCCGTGCCGTTACCGCCGGCGAACCTGAACCGCAGCGCCCCGCTCGTCTTGCCGCTGTCGTCCAGGACCCAGCCGTCCGGCAGGTACGGCCTCGCCTTCTCAACGTCCCCGGGCGCGATGAGCAGCTGCTTGGGGCGCAGCAGGAAGCTGGTGTCCTCGCCGGGCGAGAGCACCACGTCGGTCCACTCCCGCGAGAGTCCCGTCTTGTCATTGGCGGCCATGGCGCCAACCCTCCCGCATCGCCCGGGTGGCGGGCAAGCCGCGTTTGCGCGACGCTCCGGCCATCGCCACCGTCCTCGACCATCCGCTCGCCCGCGCCGAGGAGGCCGTCCGCCTCGCCCAGGCCGACGCCCGCGCGGCCCGCCGGCTGGCCGCCTCCGCGCTCACCGACGCCCCCGACGCGGAGACGGTTTCCACCGCCGAGCGCGCCCTCGGCCTCGCGGCGATAGAGCTCGGCCGCCTCGACGAAGCCGTCGCGCACCTGCGCCGCGCGATCGCGGCCGCGGAGGGCCGCGACGACGCCGCGGCCCCCCACCACCGCGCCGCCCTTCCCGACAGCGGCCCCCGCAACGGCGCCGCCGCCCCTGACCACGAGGGCCTGCGGCGGCGGGCGGCTGAGGCGCGGATGTCGCTCTCGCTGGCGCTGACGCTGCAGGGGGCGACCGTGGAGGCGCTGGCCGAGGCCGACCGGGCCGCGCCGGCGCTGGACGGGTGGGCGGGCGCGCGGCTCGGGATGCAGCGGGCGCTGATCCTGCAGAAGCTCGGGCGGCTCGAGGAGGCGCTCGCGGGCTACCGGGCGCCGCTCGGCGTCTTCCGGCGGCGCGGCGACCGCCTGTGGGAGGCGCGGCTGCTGTGCAACCGGGGGGTCCTGCAGGTCTACCGCGGCGCGCTCGGCGCGGCCCAAGCCGACTTCCGTCGCGCCGAGTCGCTGCATGAGGCGGAGGGCCAGGCGCTGGCGGCGACCCAGGTGCGCCACAACCTCGGCTGGCTGGCGGCCCGGCGCGGCGACGTCCCGGAGGCGCTCGGCTGGTACGACCGCGTCGAGGCCGAGTACCGCGAGCACGGCGTCCCGCTCGCGCTGCTGCTGATGGACCGCGCCGAGGTACTGCTGTCCGCCCGCCTGGCCGCCGAGGCCCGCGACGCCGCCCGCCGCGCCGCCGCCGAGCTCGAGTCCGCCGGCGGCGCCGCCGACCTCGCCGAGGCCCTCCTCCTCGCCGCCCACGCCGAGCTGCTCGCCGCCGACCCCACCGCCGCCCGCGCCCACGCGACCCGCGCGGCCACCGCCTTCGCCCGCCAGCACCGCCCCGCCTGGGCCGCCCTCGCCCGCGCCGCCGAGGCCCGAGCCGCCTGGCTGGAGGCCACGGCGGCCGCAACGCCCACCGCCGCGGCCTCGCCGCCCACTGCGACGGCCTCGTCGACGCCCACCGCGGCGACTCCGGCTTCCCCGACCACGGCTCGGCGAGCGGCGCTGGAGGCGGCGCTCGGCGCCGCTCAGCGGGCCGTGCGGAGTCTGGAGGCGGCCGGGTGGGGGGCCGAGACGCTGGATGCGCGGCTGATCGCTGGGCAGGCCGCGCTGGAGCTCGGGCGCCTGCGGCTGGCGCGGCGGGAGCTTGCGCTCGCGGGCGCCGCGCGGCATCGCGGGCCGGTGCAGGCGGCCACGCGGGCGTGGCATGCGGAGGCGCTGCTGCGGCTCTCGCGCGACGATCGCCGGGGGGCCGCGGCGGCGGTCGCGGCGGGGCTGCGGGCGCTGGAGGCGCACCAGGCGACGCTCGGCGCGACCGAGCTGCGCGCGCACGCGTCCGGGCACGGCGAGGAGCTCGCGACCCTCGGGCTGCGAGTGGCGATGGAGTCGGGCTCGCCCGCGCGGGTGCTGGCCGCGGCCGAGCGGCGGCGCGCGGCGGCCCTGCTGCTCGCCCCGGTCCGGCCGCCCGACGACGCCGAGCTCGCCGCCGAGCTGGCCGAGCTGCGCCGGGTCAGCGCCGCGCTCGACGAAGCGCTCCGAGACGGCCGCCACGACCCGGCGCTGCAGCGCCGGCAGGCCGTTTTGGAGGCCTCGGTGCGGCGGCGCACGCGGCGCACCCGCGGCGGCAAGCGCGCGGGCGACGGGCGCATCCCGGCGCTCCCCGAGCTGTGCGAGGCGCTGGGCGAGCGGGCGCTGGTACAGCTCGTGCGGCTCGGTGGCCGCCTCCATGCCGTCACCGTGGCCGATGGACAACCACGGTTGCGGACCCTCGCGGACGCGGGCGAGGTCGACCGCGAGGTGGAGTCGCTGCGGTTCAGCCTGCGCAGCCTGGCGATGGCCCGGCCCGGCTCGCGGACGCAGGCGGCGATGGGCGGCGTCTGCGCGCAAGTGGCCGAGCGGCTCGATGCGTGGCTGATCGCGCCGCTGCGCGACGACATCGGCGACCGTCCGCTCGTGCTCGTCCCGACCGGCGAGCTGCACGCGCTCCCCTGGTCGCTCCTGCCGTCGTTGGCGGCGCGGCCGCTGACCGTGGCGCCATCGCTGCGGCTCTGGCACCGCGCCGCCGGCGAGGCGCGCGCCTACCCCGAGCCGCGCAGCGTCCTGGTCGCCGGCCCTCGCCTGCCGGCGGCCGAGCAGGAGATCGCCGCGCTGCACGCCCGCCATCCGGATGCGCGCTGCCTGACGGGCGAGACGGCGACGGTCGCGGACGTGGCCGCCGCGCTGGACGGCGCGGACTCGGCGCACATCGCCGCCCACGGCCGCTTCCGGGACGACAACCCGCTGTTCTGCTCGCTCGAGCTCGCGGACGGCGCGCTCACGGTCTACGACCTCGAGCGCTTGGACCGCGCGCCGCGGCGGCTCGTGCTCTCCAGTTGCGAGTCCGGCCTGTCGGCCGTCCGGGCCGGCGACGAGCTGATGGGCTTCACCGCCGCCGTGCTCGCGCTCGGCACCGCCACCGTGATCGCCGCGGTCGTCCCGGTGCCCGACGAGGCGACGCACGGGCTGATGCTCGCGCTGGACGAGGAGCTCGCCGCGGGCGCGCCACCCGCGCTCGCCCTCGTCCGCGCCCGCCAACAGACCCCGCAGGGCGTCGCTCCAGCCGCGTTCGTCTGCTTCGGCGCCGGATAAAGGGGTCAGACCCCTTAAGCCGTGCGCAGGTAAAGGGTCTGACCCCCTTTAGGCTCGGAGGGCGGCGAGGTCGTCGTCGGTTTCGGCCCATTTGCGGGCCCGGGGTTCGGTGGCGAACGCCTTGTCGAGGTGCCGGCGGGCGGCGTCGACGCGGCCGTCGAGCGCGGCGAAGCAGGCGAGCTGATAGTGCAGCGCCCCGTTGTCCGGATGCTCGGCGAGGCCCTCCGAGGCGATCTCGTATGCGCGCGCGTACTCGCCCGCCCGGTAGGCCGGCTCGGCGGTGCGCCAGTACTCCCACGGGCTGACCTTGCCCGCCGCGCCCTCGGCGCCGCCGATCGCCAGCACAGTCGTCCCGGGCTCGCGCGCCGTGGCCTCCCGGTGCTCGCCGGGCGCGACGAGGACGAGCGTGCCCGCGGGCGCGTCGAGCGTCTCGCCGTCGACGGTGAACTCCGCGTGCCCGGCGAGCACGAGGTAGAGCTCCTCGTGGTTCGTCGTCGCCTCGTCGTGCGGCTCGAGCACGAGCTCGCCCGCGGCGTCCGCGGACCAGGCGTTGACCCCGAACGCGCTCACGCCGAGCGCCCGGCGGATCGGCCGGTAGACCCCGAACTCGTACGGGATGCGCTCGAGGTCGTCGATGTGGGTGTGCCTCATCCCACCACCATGTCAGCCGAGCCGCACGTGGCGAGCGCCAGCGGCAGGTCGGCGTCCGAAACGCCGCGCAACCGGGGATGCGAGCGGTCGACGGAGATCGGCGGCGGCGGGTCGATCGCCAGCGACGCCGCACCGGCGCGGGCCAGCTCGGCCCACAGGTCGCCGGACCGGGCGAGCAGGGCGTTGCGCGTGCGGCCCTCGCGGCGGGCGAGCGTCTCCAGCTCGCGCACCTCCTCGAACGGGTCGAGCACGAGGTTCTCGTCGGTGCCGATGGCCAGGGGCACGCCCGCATCGCGGTAGGCCAGCGCCGGCGGGAAGCCGTCGCCCAGGTTGCCCTCGGTGGTCGGGCAGGAGACGACGGTCGTCCCGGACGCCGCGAGCAGCGCGATGTCGTGCTCGCTCACGTGGATGCCGTGGACGACCGAGCACAGCGGCCCGAGGAAGCCGGTGCGGTCGAGCAGCTCGATCGGCGAGCAGCCGTGCTCGGCCCGGCACTCCTCCAGCTCGCGCGGCTGCTCGGCCGCGTGGACGTGGCGGACGATGCGCGCCGAGTCGCTGAACGCGGCGATCGCCTCCAGCCAGTCCGCCGGGACGGCGCGCACGGAATGCGCGGCGACGCCGTGGCCGAGCTCGGCGACGCGCGACAAGAAGGTGTCCATGTCCGGGTCGTAGAACCGCCGCTGCCCCGGCTCCGGCGCGCGCCCGAAGCCGGCCCGCGCGTAGGCCGCCGGCAGCAGCCGGATCGCCAGCCCGGCATCAGCAGCCGCGGCCTCGACAGCGTGCGCCATGGCGTTGGCGTCCGCGTACGGCGTGCCGTCCGGTGCGTGGTGGACGTAGTGGAACTCGCCCACCGCGCCGTACCCCGCCGCGCGCATCTCCGTGTAGCACCGCAGCGCGACGTCGTACATCGAGTCCGGGTCGAGTGAGCCCGCCAGCGCGTACATCGCCGAGCGCCAGCCCCAGAAGTCGTCGTCGAAGCGCTCCGCCGACCCGCGCAGATCGACCTGGAACGCGTGCGAGTGGGCGGACACCATCGCCGGCACCGTCACGGGCGCCGCCACACGACCTCCCCGCCCCGGATGACCGCCGCCACCGGGTCGTGCCCGAAGCGGTAGGGGATGTGCTCGACCGGCCCGTCCAGCACGACGAGGTCGGCGCGCTTGCCGACTTCCAAAGAACCGCGGTCCGCGTGCAGCCCGAGCACCCAGGCCGCGTTCAACGTGCACGCGGCCAGCGCCTCGCGCACGCTCCAGCCGTAGCGCCGGACGGCCAGCCCGACGATCACCGGCATCGACGCGACCGGCGACGTGCCCGGGTTGCAATCGGTGGCCAGCACGCAGATCGCCCCCGCGTCGGCGAGCGCGCGCGCCGGCGGTGTGTGCTCGGCGCCCAGGAACTCCGCGCCGGGGAGCAGGACCGCGGCGCACTCGGCCCGCGCCAGCGGCGACAGGTCGTCCGGGTGCAGGCAGGCCAGGTGGTCGACCGAGCGCGCGCCCGCCGCCAGCGCGACCGGGACCGACCGGTGCGTGGCGAACTGCTCGACGTGCGCGCGCAGCGGCACGCCCTCCCGCCGGGCGATCTCCCCCAGCCGCTCCAGGTCTTCGTTGCGGAACGCCACCGACTCGACGTAGATGTCGAGCGCGTCGACGTGCGCCCGCGCCGCCAGCCCGTCGACCTCGTCCATCCACGACGCCGGCGTGAAGCCCTCCGGTACCGAGTGCGCGAACAGCCCCGTCACCCGGTCCAGCCCCAGCTCTCGCCCCAGCCGCACCGAGCGCAGCTCGCCGTCGACCGACAGCCC
>JAICUS010000580.1 GCA_025935735.1 Solirubrobacteraceae bacterium
AAGGACCTGCAGGACGACGGCCGGCTGACCGGCTATGACGCGGTCACGCCCGGGAACGTCGTCCAGGGCGCGCGCACCGCGCTCGACGGCCGCCGGCGGCGCGACATGACGCTGGCGATCGGCTTCGGCCGCGACGCCGCGAGCGCGGGCACGGCCGCGGCCGCCTCGCTGGCCGGCGGGTTCGCCCGGGCCGAGCGGGCCTTCGCCGCCGGCTGGGCCGCGTACCGGACGACGCTCAAGCCGCCGCCGGCGTCGGTGGCCGGCATGCGGCGGCTCTACGAGCACTCCGTCCTGGTGCTGGCGGGCCTCGAGGACAAGACCTACCCCGGCGCCCAGATCGCCTCGCCGTCGATGCCCTGGATCTGGGGCACGCTGACGCTGGAGCCGGACCGGCAGCACTCCGGGCCCTACCACCTCGTCTGGCCGCGCGACCTCTACCACGCGTCGACCGCGCTGAAGGCGGCCGGCGACGGCGCCGCGGCCCGCCGCGCGGTGGAGTACCTCTGGCAGGTGCAGAAGCCCGCCGGCGACTGGTGGCAGAACACCTTCGTGAACGGCACGCCCAAGTGGCAGACGACCCAGATGGACCAGGTGGCGCTGCCGATCGTGCTCGCCTGGTGGCTCGGCATGACCGGCGCGAACGACTGGGCGCACGTCCAGCGCGCCGCCGACTATCTGGTGGCGAACGGCCCGCGCACGCCGAACGAGCGCTGGGAGAACCAGGACGGCTACTCGCCGAACACGATCGCGGCGGAGATCGCCGGCCTGGTCTGCGCCGCCGACGTCGCCCGCCGCAACGGCGCGCCGGAGAAGGCCGCGACCTACGAGCGGACCGCCGATGCGTGGCGCAACGGCGTGAACGGCTGGACGGCCACCACCAACGGCCCGTACTCGCCGAAGCCGTACTACCTGCGGATCACCAAGGACGGCAACCCCGACGCCGGCACGACCTACACGCTGGGCGACAACTTCCCGCGTCCGGTCGACCAGCGCGAGATCGTCGACAACTCGTTCCTCGCGCTCACGCTGTTCGGCGTCAAGCGCTGGAACGACCCGATCGTGCTCAACTCGCTGGAGGTGGGCGACCGCACGAGCGCCCGGCCGCTGGCCGTCCACACCCCGAGCGGCACGTTCTGGCACCGCTTCACGTTCGACGGCTACGGCGAGCAGGCCGACGGCGGCGACTGGGATCTGTTCTTCGACAACCCGGCCGGGCAGACCCGCGGGCGGCTCTGGCCGCTGCTGACCGGCGAGCGCGGCGAGTACGACCTGCTCGCCGGCCGCGACGCCGGCCCGCGGCTGCGGGCGATGGCCAACACCGCCAACGACGGGCTGATGCTCCCCGAGCAGGTGTGGGACGACCAGCCGCCGCCCGGCGAGACGCCCGGGAAGGGCACGCGCTCCGGCACGCCGCTGGCGTGGACGCACGGCCAGTTCGTGCGGCTCGCCTGGTCGATCCAGGCCGGGCACCCGATCGAGCAGCCGAGCATCGTCGCCTGCCGCTACCTACGCCATTGCTGACGCCCGGGCTCAGGCCTCGACGCGGAACGCGCGCTCGACGCCGTCCTCGCCGAGGTCGACCAGGTAGCCGCGCAGGATGCCCGACTGGGCCTCGCTGCCGGGGTTCACGCACAGCGTGGGCCCGATGCGCACCTCGCCCGGCGACTCGTGGATGTGGCCGTGGACGCCGAGCGCCGGGCGGTAGCGCTCGATCGCCGCCCGGATCGCCGTCGAGCCGACCGGGCCGCGGATCATGTCGCCGGCGGTCACCTTCGGGCGCAGGTTCTCGTCGAGCAGCGGCGCCTCGTCCAGCCCCGAGCCGTGCGGCGGGACGTGCAGCATGAAGATCGCCCGCTCGGGCTCCACCACCTGGTCGGCGACCGTGGCCAGGCGCTCGCCGAGCCGCTCCTCGGGCAGCTCGCGCGGCGTGTCCCAGGGCGTCGGCTGGCTGTAGGCGAAGCCCATGACCGAGCGGCCGGCGAGCTCGTCCACGCGCTCGTTGACGTTGCGGCACACCTGCCAGCCGTCGAGATGGACGTCCAGCCCGAGCTCGTCGTCGTTGCCGGGGACGAGGTAGATCGGCAGGCCGGACTCGGCCAGGCGCTCGTCGGCCAGCGCCATCCACGCGCGCACCCGTTCCTCGATCTTGCGCTCGAACAGCGCCTCGCGCGCGGCGTCGTCGGCGTGCAGGCGGTCGGCCTCCTCGGCGGTGACGACCTCCGTGTAGTAGCCGCGGTCGGCCAGCGAGCGCTCGAGGACGGCCAGCTCGTCGCCGTCGCGCGCCCGCTCGACCCGGCCGGCGACCTCCGCGGTCATGAGGTCGCCGTCGCGCACGATCGGCACGATCGCCTTGCCGGCGAGGTCGCCCGCATAGAGCCCGGCGTCCGCCTCGTAGACGCCCATCCGCAGCGCGTTGAGGAACTTGCGCCAGGTGCCCTCGGAGCCGTGGATGTCGCTGACGACATACAGCCGCAGCGGCTTGCTGCGGCGCTTGCGCTTGAACGGCATCAGTCCGGTGGCACCCCGCGGAACATCATCGCGGTGTCGACGCCCTGCATCCGCGTGCGCACGCGCATGGCGATGTAGATCACGACGGCGAGGACCGCGGCGCCGATGGTGAACGACACGCCCGTGCGGTTGAAGTAGTCCAGCGTGGACTCCTTGGCCGAGCCGATGGCGTCCACGATCGGCTTGAAGCCGGCGAAGTAGTACAGGACGCCGGCGAACACCAGCCAGACCGCGGCGATGAACGGCAGGATCCGCTTGAACGGCGCGTTGACCATGAGATCGCGGCGGGTGAACCGCGCCACCAGCCCGTTCACGCCGGGCATGAACCAGGTGAGGAACGCCATCAGGATCGAGAACCACAGCGTGGAGACGAGGTTCAGCTTGCCGTCGGGCGGGGCGATCGAGTGCGGCAACAGCGCGAAGTTCTGGAAGAGCGCGAACAGGACGCTGATGCCGAGCGCCACATAGAGCGCGTTCATCGGCTGGTGGCGCTTCTCGTCGACCTCGCCGAACCATGCGGGCACCTGCCGGTCGAGGCTCCACGCGAGCATGACCCGGCTGATGAACACCAGGTAGACCGGACAGAGCAGGAGTGGGAACAGCGTGACCGCGAGGCTGATCAGCGTCCACAGCGGCCAGGCGCCGGGCGTGGAGATCGCGGCCACCAGCGGCATCGAGTTCGGCTGGCCGAGCGGCATGTGCGGGTCGGCGGTCCAGTACATCGACCCCCAGCCCACCTGCGCGTCGAACCCCCAGTGGCGCGAGAGCAGGTCGGGATAGAGCGAGTTCATGAACATGCCGACGACCAGCGCGCCGAGCACCGCGATGAGCAGGCTGCGGCGGATGTTGCCGCGCACCTCGCCGGCGATGTAGGCGCTGTACTGGAACCCGATGAAGTTCAGGAACACCACGGCGGCGATGAACGAGAACGTCGCCGGGGCGAAGCTCACGCCGGTGCCGAACGTCCCGTTGGTCTTCGACGCCTTGACCAGGTCGGCCGCGGTCGTCCCGCCGTACTTGGGCAGGTTGGCGGTGACGTCGGAGCCGTGGGTCAACAGCAGGCCGAACACGAACATCAGCACCACGCCGCACAGGCCCAGGGCCGCCAGCGAGGAGACGATCTTGTGGAAGCGCCGCGTCGGCTGGACGACGATCGCCAGGACGACGCCCAGCACGATGAGCGCGCCCAGGAAGCC
>JAICUS010000535.1 GCA_025935735.1 Solirubrobacteraceae bacterium
CTGGGTGTGGGACGCCGACTGGGAGCTGCTGGCGCCGAACGTGGCCCGCATGACCTGCAGCGGCACGCGCGCGGCCGAGCTCGCGCTGCGGATGAAGTACGCCGGGCTGCCGGCCGACAGGCTGGCGGTGGTCGAGGACGTCGAGGCGGCGCTCGACCGGGCGCTGGAAGGCGAGGGCCCGCTGTACGTCGTCCCGACCTACACGGCGCTGCTCGAGCTGCGCGAGCTGCTGACCCGGCGCGGCCAGGCGGAGGCGTACTGGCGGTGACGACGACCCCCGTCCCGGCCCACGTCATGTGGCACGAGGTGGAGTGCGGCCGCTACGAGGCCGACATGCCGCTGTGGCACGAGCTGGCCCGCGAGACCGTCGACGGCGTCCTCGACGTGGGCGCCGGCACCGGCCGGGTCGCATTGGCGCTCGCCCGCGCCGGCCACGCCGTCACCGCGCTCGACCTCGACGCCGAGCTGCTGGCCGTGCTGAGCGAGCGCGCCGAGGCGCTGGAGGTCCCGACGCTGGCCGCCGACGCCCAGGACTTCGCGCTGGAGCGGCCGGTCGGGCTGGTCATCGTGCCGATGCAGACGCTCCAGCTGCTGGCCGACCGCGCCGCGTTCTTCGCCTGCGCGCGCCGCGCGCTCGTCCCCGGCGGCCGGCTGGCCGCGGCGATCGCGTGCGACATGGAGGCCTTCGACGATCCCGACCGCCTGCCGCTGCCCGACGTCGGGCGCGTCGAGGGCTGGACGTTCGTGTCCCAGCCGGTGGCGATCCGGGTCGCGCCCGCCGAGTACCGGATCGAGCGCGTGCGGGAGATCGTGGCGCCCGATGGCACGCGCGAGCGCTTCGACGACGTGATCCGGCTGGCGAAGGTCAGCCCGGTGGGGCTGGCCGAGGAGGCCGCGGCGCACGGGCTGGAGGCCGAGGAGCTGCGCCGCATCCCCGAGACCGACGAGCACGTCGGCGCCGAGGTGGTGGTGTTCCGTGGCTGAGCTGCGGGTCTGCGCGCTGTATCCGGACCTGATGAACATCTACGCCGACCGCGGCAACCTCCAGCTGCTGCGGCGCCGCTGCGAGTGGCGCGGGATCGGCTTCGAGTTGAGCGGCGCCGGGCTGGGCGACGCGCTGGACCCGGACGCCCACGACCTCTTCTACATCGGCGGCGGCCAGGACCGCGACCAGGCGCTGTGCGCCACGGACCTGGCCACGGTCAAGCGCGACGCCCTCCACGCCGCGGCCGGGCGCGGCGCGGTGATCTTCGCCGTCTGCGGCGGCTACCAGCTGCTCGGCCACGCCTACGAGCTGGGCGGCGAGCGGCTGCCCGGCGTCGGCCTCGTCGACTTGGAGACCGTGCGCGAAGACGGCCCGCGGCTGATCGGCAACGTGGCCATCGAGGTCGACCTCGGCCACGGCAGCCAGGTCCTCGCCGGCTTCGAGAACCACGGCGGCCGCACCCGGCTGGGCGCGGCGCACCCGTTGGGGCGCGTGCTCAAGGGCCACGGCAACGACGGCCGCTCCGGCTTCGAGGGCGTCCGCGGCGGCCCCCACGACACCGTCCTGGGCACCTACCTGCACGGCCCGCTGCTGCCCAAGAACGCCTGGTTCGCGGACTGGCTGACCGCCACGGCGCTCGGCCTGGCGCCGGGCGAGCTGGCCCCGCTGGACGACGCGCTGGAGGACGCCGCGCACGCCGCCGCCCGCCGAGCCGCTGGCGCGTAGCCGGTACCCTACGCCGCACCCTCCCCCCGGGCTCCTCTTGACGTCAACCGAATCCGCCCAGTCCACGGGGCCGTCCGCCTACCGCGAAGCGGTCGAGCTGGAGTTCGCCGCAGCCACCAAGCGCTACCCCGGCGCCGACGGCCCGGCGGTCGACGCGCTCAGCCTGACCGTCCCGGCGGGCGAGATCTGCGTGCTCGTCGGCCCGTCGGGCTGCGGCAAGACGACCGCGATGCGGATGGTCAACCGGATGATCGACATCACCGACGGCGACATCCTGGTCGCCGGGCGCAGCGTGCGCGAGCGCCAGCCCGACGAGCTGCGGCGCGAGATCGGCTACGTCATCCAGCAGGTCGGGCTGTTCCCGCACAAGACGATCGGCGAGAACATCGCCACGGTGCCGCGGCTGCTGGGCTGGGACAAGCGGCGCGTCGCCGGCCGGGTGGACGAGCTGCTGGACCTGATCGGCCTGCCGGGCGAGATGACCGCCCGCTATCCCGCGCAGCTGTCGGGCGGCCAGCGCCAGCGGGTCGGCGTGGCCCGCGCGCTCGCCGCCGACCCGCCGCTGATGCTGATGGACGAGCCGTTCGGGGCGATCGACCCGATCAACCGCGAGCGCCTGCAGAACGAGTTCCTGCGCCTGCAGGCCGAGATCCGCAAGACCGTCGTCTTCGTCACCCACGACATCGACGAGGCGATCAAGATGGGCGACCGGATCGCGATCCTGCAGGCGGGCGGCCACCTGCAGCAGTACGCGCCGCCCGCCGAGCTGCTGGCGGCGCCCGCGAACGCGTTCGTGGAGGACTTCGTCGGCGCCGACCGGGCGCTGAAGCGGCTGTCGTTGCAGCGCGTGCGCGACGTCGACCTGTGGCGGGTGGCCACCGTGCGCGCGGGCGAGCCGTCCGCCGAGGCGCGCCGGCGCGTCGAGGACGCCGACGTCGCGCAGCCGCTGCTGGTGGACGAGCGCGGCGCGCCGCTGGGCTGGCTCCCGGCCGGCGCTCTGGCCGGTGAGCGGGTCGACGACACCCGCTGGACCGACCCCGAGCCGGTGGTCGAGCTCGACGACGTCCTGCGCGACGCGCTGTCCGACCTGCTGGCCCACGAGTCGATGTACGCGCCGGTGATCGGCGGCGACGGGGCCGTGAGGGGCGTGCTGTCGATCGAGCTGCTGGCCCAGCTGACCGCCCAGGAGCCCCGGTGATCGAGCTCTTCGCCCAGCTGCGGATCCATACCCGCAGCGGCCCGTCGTGCGTGGAGAGCAACGGCTTCTGCCCCGACTGGATCGTCCACAACCTCGGCCGCTACGAGACGCCGCTGCTGCAGCACATCAAGCTGACGCTGCTGTCGGTGGTCATCGGCTTCGCCATCGCGTTCTCGCTCGGGCTGCTCGCGCACCGCCGGCGCTGGCTGATCGGGCCGATCACCCAGGTCACCGGGATCCTCTACACGATCCCCAGCGTCGCGCTGTTCTTCCTGCTGCTGCCGTTCACCGGCCGCGGGACCACCACGGCGCTGGTCGCGCTCGTGGCCTACACGCTGCTGATCATCTTCCGCAACGTGGTCACCGGCCTGGAGGGCGTGCCCGCCGAGGCGCGCGACGCCGGCCGCGGGATGGGGCTGACCGCGAGCCAGCTGCTGTGGCGCGTGGAGCTGCCGCTGGCGCTGCCGGAGATCATGGCCGGGCTGCGGATCGCGGTCACCACCACGGTCGGGCTGGCCGCCCTGGCGGTATACGCCGGCGCCGGCGGGCTGGGCGAGGTCATCCTGGCCGACGTCAACTTCCGCTCGAACGTCGTCGTGGGCGGCGGCCTGTGCGTGCTGCTGGCCGTGCTGCTCGACCTGCTCGTGCTCGCCGCGCAGCGCGCGCTCACCCCCTGGACCCGGGCGGCGACGGCATGACGCCCCCCCTGGCGTTCCTGGGCGACTTCGGCGGCGGCGTCGACTTCATCTTCCACGCCCGCCACTCCAACCTGGGCGTGGAGGTCGGCGGCCACCACAACTGGGGGCTGCTGGTCACGCACCTGGAGCTGACCGGGGCGTCCATGGGGCTGGCGATGCTGGTCGCGCTGCCGCTCGGGCTGGTCCTCGGCCACACCGGCAAGGGCGCGTTCCTGGCCATCTCGACCTCCAACGTCGGCCGCGCCGTGCCGAGCATCGCGCTGATCGCGTTCTTCTACGCCTTCTTGCCGCGCACGCCCGCGTTCGTCACGGTCACCCTCGCCCTCGCCCTGCTGGCCATCCCGCCGATCCTCACCAACGCCTACGTGGGGGTGCGCGAGGTCGACCGCGACACGGTCGACGCCGCCCGCGGGATGGGGCTCTCCGGCGGCGGCATCCTGCGTGCCGTCGAGCTGCCGCTCGCCCTGCCGCTGATCTTCGGCGGCATCAAGACGTCGACCGTCAACGTCGTCGCCACCGCC
>JAICUS010000879.1 GCA_025935735.1 Solirubrobacteraceae bacterium
CCGGCGCCGGTGTGCGGTCACCCCACGTTTCTCTCCGTGGCCGTTCTCCGTGCCCTCCGTGCCTCCGTGGTTCGCTTTTCCCTGTGGCCCCGAACCCCACCGGTGTGCTGTTCACCAAAAGCCGTTTCCGTGGCCGTTGTCCGTGTTTTCCGTGGTTCCGTGGTGAACTGTCAGGGACCCCGAACGCCCGTCACCGCATCGCCAGCACCAGCCCCGCGAGCGCCAGCGCGCAGACCACGCACGCCACGAGCACCGCCCGCGAGCCGGCCCACGCCGGTCGCGCCGGCTCGGCCGGTTTCTCCGGCTCCAGCGCCGGCACCGCGTCGGGAATGGCCCGCACGCCGCCCGCCGGCGTGAGCCCCACGATCCCGCCCAGCGCGCGCACGAACTCGGCGAGCGAGCCGAACCGCTGCGCCGGATCGAGGTCCATCGCGCAGCGCAGCGCCGCGTCCACCATCTCCGGCACCTCGGGCCGCATGGCCCGCGCGCTCGGCGTGGGCGTGGTGAACCGCACCGCGATCACGGCCGCGCCGCTCGAGCCCTCGAACGGCGCCCGTCCGACCAGCATCTCGTAGCACACGATCGCGAGCGAGTACTGGTCGGTCCGCGCGTCCACGCCGCGCTCGCCGGTCGCCTGCTCGGGCGCCATGTAGGCCGGCGTGCCCAGCGCGAGGCCGGCCTGGGTGAGACGGCGCTCGTTCGATCCCAGCGCGCGCGCGATCCCGAAGTCGGCCACCAGCGTGTCGCCGTCCAGCGTGAGGAGGATGTTCTCCGGCTTGATGTCGCGATGGATCACGCCCTCGCGGTGGGCGTAGTCCAGCGCGCGCCCGGCCTCCGAGATGATCCGGAGCGCCTCCTCCAGCGGGAGCCGGCCGTCACGCTTGAGCCGGTCCTTGAGGCTCTCGCCGCGGACGTAGGGCATGGTGTACCACAGGAGCCCCTCGGTCTCGCCCGAGTCGTGCACGCTGAGGATGTGCGGGTGGTGGAGCCGCGCGGCGGTGGTGATCTCGCGCCGGAACCGGTCCGCCCCCATCGTCAGCGCCAGCGCCGGCCGGAGCAGCTTGAGCGCCACCGGGCGGCCGTGCTTGAGGTCGCGGGCGAGGTAGACCGTGGCCATGCCGCCTCGGCCGAGCTCTCGCTCGATCGCGTAGCTGCCGCTGAGCCCGGCCTCCAGCGCCGCGCGCGGATCGTTCAGGGCCGGCTGGTGGGAATCCGTGGTGGTAGACCGCACGAGAGCATACCCCGAGGCCAGGGAGCGCGAGACCGGGAATGGGAGAGGATTCCGGCGTACGATGCCAGACCCAGGCCACGCCCCGCCGCAGCTCAGGCCGCGGCAAGCCGCCGGGCCGCCCGGGCTGCGCGATGCCCTAACTGCAGAAGGGGATGGAAACTACGCGACGACGCGCGATATCCTCGGCTGCCGCCTGGCGACGTCGAGCGCCCCCCACCGATGCACCCCCGCCACCCTCCGCCAGCCCGACGCAACACCACAGCGACGACCTAAGGCCCGGGTCTCCGCCGACGCAAAGCCCGACGACTCGAGATGGTTGCTGGCCTGGAGCGGGGGTGTCCGGGCGCGCGAGCCGCAGCCCC
>JAICUS010000428.1 GCA_025935735.1 Solirubrobacteraceae bacterium
ATCCCCGCTGCGAAGCTGAAGCGCAACTCGCTCACGGGGCGGGAGATCCGCGAGTCGCGGCTCGACCGCGTGCCTCAGGCGAGATCGGCCGACCGTGTGGGGGGACTCACGGCGAATGAACTGACGCTGCACTGCCCTAGTGACACCGTGCTCATCGCGAACGTATGCGTTGAGAAAGCGTCGCGGGCCCCGGCCACGTATGGGAGCGCCGTGAGCACTTGCCTGCATGCTGGTTCCCTTCCAGGCACCGGGCGTCGCCTGCCGACGCACGGTGAGCTGCTGGATGCAACGACGGTGGCTTCGCTGCCGCTCGATGCTGGTGGAGAGCTCACGGCCGACGTGGTGCCATCGAGTGCTGCCCCTGGCAGAGTCGATGCCATCGTCACCCTCGACAAAATTGGCGACGTGACGACGGTGCCGGATGTTGCCCCGGCCGGAATGAGGAGCTACCGCTGCGTCAGCGATCCGATCAACGGACCCTCATGAGCGGGAGATCGAAGGAAGGAGGGGCTGGATGGCATCGCTGAAGGTGCATCTTCGGCAGGCCGGTGACCACGGGCGGCTCGGATTTCATCCTGAGTGCCCCGTATGTTGCGAGGAGCGGCTGGCTGGCGCGCTGCCCTCCGACGCTCTGATCAGCGCTCGCGCGCCTGCGGTGCTTGCCGCCGGAGTGCTTGCGTTTTCCTATGCGAGCCCGGCGGTGGTGCTTGCGCAAGAAGGCGGCCAGGATCAGGGACTCGCGTCTGATTCGACGACGGCCTCGCCCGGAGATGAGGTCAACGCGGGGCCCGAAGACTCGGACGAAACCTCCGCCGACCCGGCCGACGCGGCCGACGACAACGATGCCGACGGCACGGGGCCGGTAGGCCCCGATCTCGTCACCAATGGCGACGATTCAGCTGGCGATCCGGCGCCTGCGACCCCGACTGCCGCCCCTGCTGCGCCGACCACGCCCGCTCCGAGCGTGCAGTCGGCGGCGGCTGCGCCGCAGGCGAAGCCGTTGGTGGGAGCGAAGGCGCCGGGATCTGTCGCGCCGGCGACGCCCGCGCCGGCAACCCCCGCCGCCGCTGCGCCCGGCTCCGTCGCGGCCCCGGATGGGACCACTCCTCCGGCGGCCGCGGCTCCGGGCACTGCGGTGGCGCGGGATGGGAATGAGCGGGCTCCCGCCCGCACGCGCGTGGTGCGGCGGCTGGTGCACAAGCATCGCCACGCGCCGAATGTCGCTGTGCGGTCCGCCTCGGCGCCCGTCGCGCCCGTCGCGCCCGTCGCCGCGCCGCGGCCGGCCGTGACGACGGTGGCGTATGTCGCTCAGCAGGTGCCCGCGCCGGTGGTGGTGCGGCGTGCCGGGCGGTCGGCCCGGCCCGGGGATCGGGTTCATGTGGTGTTCGCCGGGGAGTCGCTGTGGTCGATCGCGCAGGACGTGCTCGGCGCGAAAGCGAGCGTCGGGGAGACAGCGCGGGAGGTCGATCGGTTCTGGGTGCTCAATCGGGAGCGGATCGGGACCGGGGATCGGGATCTGCTGCCGATCGGGACGAGGCTGGTCTTGCGGTGAAAACGGCGCCGGCGAGGCTGCTGAAGCGCGCGGAGGTGCATCCCGCGCCGTTGGTGGACGGGCGGCCGGTGCGCGTGGACGTGCTCGCGCGGTTGCGGCGGCGGGCGCAGCGGCTGCTCGTGTCGGAGCTCGAGCGGGAAGAGGCGGCGCTCGAGCACCGGCTGCGCTCGCATCCCGGGGTGACGCGGCCGAACTCGCTCGCGCTGATCAGCCCGAAAGGTGGGGTCGGGAAGACGACGGCGGCGTACCTCGTCGGCAACCTGCTCGCGTCGCATCTGAAGCTGAAGGCGATCGCGATCGACGCCAACCCGGACTTCGGGACGCTGGCGCGGCTCGCGCCGGACGTCCGCCGCTCACCGCGATCGCTGCAGGACCTCCTCGCCGAGATGAGCCGGCTCACCACCGCCGCGGAGCTGACGCCGTACGTGTCCCGGCTGCCGAGCGGGCTGCACCTGCTCGGCGCGCCCGCGGACGCCGAGCTGTCCGCGCGGCTCGAGCCGCAGGCCTACGGTGAGCTCGTCGCGTTCCTCTCGACGTTCTATGACGTCATCCTGCTCGACCTGGGCACGGGAGTGGTCGGGCCGCTGGTCCGCTTCGTCACGCAGCGCGCGGACCGGGTCGTGCTGGTGACGACGCCCGAGTGGGTGACCGCCTCGGTCGTCCTCGAGGCACTCCAGCACCTGCGCCACGATCACGCCACGGTGGCGATCAACAAGTCGCTCGCTCCGCGCGGCCACGGAGAGCCGATCGAGGATCGCTTCCGCGCCGCGCAGCTGCACCGCACCGTGACGATCCCCTACGACGAGGACCTGGCGGCGATGCTCGACACCGGCACATACTCGCTCGAAGCGCTGGACAGCCCCACGAGGATCGCGGTCAAGCGCCTCGGCCTTGCCGTGGCGGAGCAGCTGGTGTGACGTCCGCGGACCCCCGCGCGAACCGGCCGCCGTCCGGCGCGTCCGGCCAGCGCCCGCCGTTCTCCCAGTAGACGCGGATCGCCTCCAGCGGCCGGCCCTTCGTCTCCGGCGCCAGCGCGGCGATGAAGACGAACGAGATGACGGCGAGCCCGAGGAACAGCGCGAACGTGACAGCGCCGCCGAGCGACTCGAACACCGACAGGAAGAACCGCGAGATCAGCAGGTTCGCCACCAGGTCGGCGGTGAGCATCGCCGACGCGCCGGCCGTGCGCAGCCGGGCGGGGAAGCTCTCGGATGCATACACCCAGACCAGCGCGCCGAAGCCGAAGTTGAAGCCCGCGGTGAAGAACAGGATGCCCACGAAGCCGAGCACGGACGAGACGCCGCCGTTCAAGTCGGTGAAGGCGAACAGCAGCAGCATCAGCACGTTCGACGCGATCATCACGCCGACGCCGGTGAGCAGCGTCACCCGGCGGCCGATCCGGTCGACCACCAGCACCGCCGCCACCACCGCGAAGACCGAGAACACCTCGACGAACGCCTGGATGAGCAGCGGCGTGTGCCCGCTCCAGCCGAGCTCCTTGAAGATGAACGGGCTGTAGTAGGTGATCGCGTTGATGCCGGTGATCTGCACCAGGAAGCCGAGCACGACCACGAACACCGTCGCCCGCGCGTAGGGCGCCCGGGCCATCTCCTTCAGCGAGCCGCCGCGCTCCGCCCGCAGGTCCTGCTCGATCTCGTCCAGCTCCTGCTCGGAGTCCGCCGCGGGGTCCGCGCGCCGCAGGGTGTCCAGCGCCTCGGAGCGGCGGCCGCGCATCATGTACCAGCGCGGCGTGTCCGGCAGCCGCAGCAGCGGGAGCAGCACGAGCGCCGCGGGGATCGCCGACAGCCCGAGCATCCAGCGCCACGCGCCGGAGGCGGCCAGCCCGTAGCCGACGAAGTAGGCCACCGTGATCCCGACCACGGTCGCCACCTGGTAGCCGACGATCAGCCCGCCGCGGATCGGCGCCGGCGCGGACTCGGCGATGAACACCGGCGCCGCGACCGTCGAGAGGCCGATGCTCACGCCGAGCAGGAAGCGGGCCACGTCCAGCCAGACGATGCTCGGGGCGACCGCCTGCAGGACCGCGAACACGGCGAAGGAGATGGCGATGATGACCATCGTCGCCCGCCGGCCGATCGCGTCCGCCACCCGGTTGGCCGCGAGCGCGCCCACGATCAGCCCGAGCCCGGTGAACGTCGTCACCCACTCGGTCGCGCGCGTGGAGAGGCCGAAGTGCTGCGGGATGAACAGCAGCGCGCCGGCGATGCTGCCGGTGTCGTATCCGTAGATCACGCCGACGGTCGCGGCGGTCAGGGCGACGGTGACGCTCAAGCGGCTGCTGACGGCGGACATGTCCCTATTTCTCTCCGCCGGCGCGCCCCCGCAATCCGGGGGTAGCATGTGTGGTTCGTGGCCTCACAACTCCAGCCTCATGCGTGCGACCACCTCGTGCAGTTCTATGAGAGCGACGCGGAGCTGATCGCGCGCGCGGGCGAGTACCTGCAGACCGCCGAGGCGGCCGTGGCGATCGCCACCGAGGCCCACCGCGCGGCGTTCGCCGACGCGCTGGGGGAGACCGACGGGGTCGTCTGGCTGGACGCGGAGGCCGTCCTCGCTCACATCATGCCGCGCGGCGCCCTCGACGGCGAGGCGTTCGCCGAGGTCGTGGGCGGCGTCATCCGCACGGCGGCGGCCGGCGGCCGGCCGGTGCGCGCGTTCGGCGAGATGGTCGCGCTGCTGTGGCAGCGGGGCGACGTCGCCGGCGCGCTCGAGCTCGAGACGCTGTGGAACGAGCTCATGGCGGCCGTGCCGTTCTCGCTCTACTGCGCCTACCCGAGCGTGGCCGACGCCGACGACTTCGCGCGCATCTGCCAGGCGCACACGGCGGTCGAGGCGACCTGGGACTTCCCCGCGGACCTCACCGCTCCGTCGCACGCCCGCCACCACCTAGCCGGCACGCTGCGGCGCCTCGGCCACCACGACGGCGTGCTCGACGACGCGCGGGTCGTCGTCACCGAGCTCGCCGCCAACGCCGTCGTCCACGCCCGCTCGGCCTTCTCCGTGTCCATCCACGGCGACGGCGCCCGGCTGCGGATCGGCGTCCGCGACGGCAGCCGCGCCATGCCGGCGCCACAGGAGCCGGCGCCGCGGGGCCTGTCCGGCCGCGGCCTGCTGCTGGTGTCCGCGCTCTCCAGCCGCTGGGGCGTCGAGCCGCGGACGGACGGCAAGGTCGTCTGGGCCGAGCTGCGCGCCTAGTGGCGCACCCGGCAACGATCGCCGGCCTTCGAGCGCGCCGCGCGGCGCTGCGCCGCACCGTCGAAGGACACCCGTACCACCAGTACGAATGACCTTCGCCGGCGCGCCGCAGCATCCACGCTGCATCGCTCGCCAAGCCGGCGAACGTTGCCGGGCGCACCACTAGCCCCGCCGCAGCCGCGTCGGCAACAGCGCCGTGAGCGAGAGGGCCGCCGCGGGCGGGAGCAGGACGACGGCGGTCAGGATGTAGCGGTAGCTGAAGACCGAGAGCGCGGCGGCGAGCAGCAGCGCGCTCAGCGCGGCCGCGGCGAGCAGTGCTCCGTCGAGCCGCAGGCGCCAGTGGCGGCCGCGCCGGAACAGCGCGGCCAGCGCGACGAGCACGCAGGCGGCGAGCAGCGGGCCCTGCGTGTACCCGAAGCGCTGATAGCCGCGCAGGAACCGGGAGACGCCGGCGTTCGTGTGCGGCTGCGACGCCATCCGGGAGACGTACGTGCTCGGGTAGTACCAGTGGTCGCCGGGGTGGTGGGGCCGGATCGGGCCGCGATAGCGCGGGAAGTCCGGCCGCGCCGGGTCGACCGGGAACTGCCAGGGGATCGGCTTGTAGTCGTTC
>JAICUS010000331.1 GCA_025935735.1 Solirubrobacteraceae bacterium
CGACCGGGTCGGCGAGGCGGTGATCGGCAGCGAGGGGCACCATCTCGGCCACCGCGTCGTCGAGGATGGACCCGGGCACCGCGTGCCGGCCACGACGCTCGACGCCCTCGTCGCCGAGCACGGCATCTCCCGGATCGACCTGCTCAAGGTCAATGTCGAGGGCTCCGAGGCGGCGGCGTTCCAGGGCATGCGGGAGAGCATCGGGCTGGTGCGCCACGTCGCCGTCAGCTGCCACGACTTCATGGGCCGCCCGACCGCCGCGGCCGTCCGCGCGTTCCTGGCCGCCCACGGGTTCGCGCTCTCCGGCCGGCGGGCCGAGGACACGCGCGACTGGGCGCGCAGCTGGCTCTACGCGAGCCGCTGAGGCGGCCCGCGATACCGTCTGGGCCCATGGCGAGAACGCTGGTGACGGGCGGGGCGGGCTACATCGGCATGCTGCTGGCCGACGAGTTGCTGCGTGCGGGGCGCGAGGTCACGGTGCTCGACGTGCTGCTGCACGCGCAGCGCGAGCACGCCGACGCGCTGCGCGAGCGCGGCGTGCGGCTGGTGCAGGGCGACATCCGCGACCCGGAGGCGCGCGACCGGGCCCTGGAGGACGCCGAGGCGGTCGTGCACCTGGCCGCGATCGTCGGCGACCCGGCCTGCGCGCGCGACCCGCAGCTCGCCCGGGAGGTCAACGTCGACGCGGCGCTGGCGCTGGCCGGCGACGCGGCACGCCACGGGGTCGAGCGCTTCGTGATGGCCAGCACGTGCTCGAACTACGGCCGGATGGCCGACCCGACCGTGCCGATCGACGAGACCGGCGTGCTCGCGCCGGTGTCGCTGTACGCCGAGCAGAAGGTGGCCGTGGAGAAGCACCTGCTCGCGCTCGACCCTGCGCCGTTCGCCGTCACCTGCCTGCGCTTCGCCACCGTCTACGGCGCCGCGCCGCGGATGCGCTTCGACCTCACGGTCAACGAGTTCACCCGCGACCTGTGGGCCGACCGGCGCCTGGAGGTGTTCGGCGAGCAGTTCTGGCGGCCCTACGTCCACGTGCGCGACGCCGCGCGCGGGATCCGCACGGTGCTGGAGGCGCCGGTCGAACAGGTGTCCGGCGAGGTCTACAACGTCGGCGACTCTGCCGAGAACTATCGCAAGCTGGACCTCGTCGAGCGCATCCGCGAGCAGACCGACCGCGGCGAGGTCGCCTACGTTCACCGTGACGAAGATCCCCGCGACTACAAGGTGTCCTTCGAGAAGATCCGCGCCCGGCTGGGGTACGAGGTGACCATGACCGTCCCCAAGGGGATCGGCGAGGTGATCGCGGAGCTCGACGCCGGCCGCTTCCCCGACTCCTTCGATGTCCGCTACCGGAACGTTCCCTGAGGTCCCGCTCTTCGACCTCCGGCTGGATCCGGAGGACGTCGAGGCGGTGATGGACGTGCTGCGCTCGGGCTGGCTGACCATGGGCCCGCGCACGGCGGAGTTCGAGGCGGCGTTCGGGGCCCACCTGGGCGCCCGCCACGCCGTGGCCGTCTCCAGCTGCACGGCCGCGCTGCACCTGGCCTACCTGGCGGCCGGCGTCGGGCCGGGCGACGAGGTGATCGTGCCGGCGATGACGTTCGCCGCGACCGCGGCGGCCGCGCTGTACTGCGGCGCCACGCCGGTGTTCGCCGACATCCTCGGGCCGCACGACCTCTCGCTGGACCCCGATGACGTCGAGCGGCGGATCACCGACCGCACGCGCGCGGTGGCCGTCGTGCACTTCGCCGGCTATCCCGCGCCGGTCGAGCGGCTGCGGGCGCTGACCGACGCGCACGGGATCCCGCTGATCGAGGACGCCGCCCACTCGCCGGACGCCCACGTCGGCGGGCGCATGCTCGGCACCTGGGGGCTCGCCGGCGCGTTCAGCTTCTTCTCCAACAAGGTCCTGGCCTGCGGCGAGGGCGGCCTGCTGGCCACCGACGACGACGACGTGGCCGCGCTCGCGCGCTCGCTGCGCAGCCAGGGGATGACCTCGGGCTCCTGGAGCCGCTTCACCGGCGAGACCGACTCCTATGACGCGAGCGGGCTGGGGTTCAACTACCGGCTCGACGAGCCGCGGGCGGCGCTGCTGCTCTCGCGGCTGGGCCGGCTGGAGCGCGACGTCGCCCGCCGGCGCGAGCTGACCCGGGCCTACCGGGCCAAGCTGGCCGGCATCCCCGGGCTCTCGGTGCCCTACACCGGCGACGCCGTGGCGCACTCGACGTGCTACGTGATGCCGGTCGTGGTCGACGACGAGGCGCGGCGCGACGGCGTGCGCCGCCACCTGCGCGAGCGCCACGGCGTGCAGACCTCGCTGTTCTATCCCGCGATCCACGAGTTCACCGCCTACCGCGAGCGCTTCGGGGAGTTGAGCCTGCCGCGCAGCGAGCACATCGCCCGCGCCGAGATCACGATCCCGCTGTTCCCGGAGATGGACGAGGCCACCCAGGACCGCGTCGTCGCCGCGCTGGCCGAGGCGCTGGCGTGAGCTGGACCGTCCCGCTCACCGACGTCCACATGGCCGAGGAGGACCTCGCGGCGGTGGCCGAGTGCCTGCGCTCGGGCTGGCTGACCATGGGCCCGCGCACGCAGGCGTTCGAGGCGGCGGTGGCCGAGTGGACCGGCGCGGAGCACGCCGTGGCGGTGTCGAGCGGCACGGCGGCGCTGCACCTGGCCTGCGCCGCGCTGGAGCTCGGGCCGGGCGACGAGGTCATCCTGCCGGCGTTCACGTTCCTGGCCACGGCCCACGCGCCGCGTTACGTGGGCGCCCAGCCCGTCCTGGCCGACGTGGTGTCGGCGGAGGCGCCGAACCTCGACGTGGCCGACGTCGAGCGGCGGATCACGTCGCGCACGAAGGCCGTGATCGCCGTGCACATGTGCGGCTACGCGGCGGACATGCCGGCGCTGCGCGCACTCTGCGCCGAGCGCGGCCTGCACCTGGTCGAGGACGCCGCGCAGGCGCTGGGCGCGCGGGTCTGCCCGGACGGCGCGCTCGCCGGCACGTCGGCGGCGCTCGGGTGCCTGTCGTTCTTCTCCAAGAAGCAGCTCTGCCTGGGCGAGGGCGGCATGGTCCTCACCGCCGACGAGGCGCTGGCCCGGCGCGTGCGGCTGCTGCGCAGCCACGCCATGACCTCCGGCACCTGGGACCGCCACCGAGGCCACGAGGACTCCTACGACGTCGTGGACATCGGCTTCAACTTCCGGCTCGACGAGCCGCGGGCGGCGCTCGGGCTCTCCCGGCTGCCGCGGCTGACGGCGGCGATCGAGCACCGACGCGCGGTCGTGCGGGCCTACCGCGAGCAGCTGGGCGGCCTGGACGGCGTGACGCTGATGTGGGACGAGGCCGCGGTGGAAACCGGCTCGCATTTCGCCTTCCCGATCCTGTTCGCGTCCGGCGAGGCCCGCGTGCGCGCCCGGGAGAAGATGACCGCGCGCGGCGTCCAGACCACGCGCTACCCGGTGCTCCACGCGCTGACCGAGTACGCACCGCTTGCGCCCATGGGCTCGCTGCCGCGCGCCGAGGCCGCCGCCGACCGCCACCTCGCCCTGCCGCTGTCCTCGCACACCACGCCCGAGCAGGTCGAGCTCGTCGTGGACGCGGTGCGGGCGGCGCTGTAGTGCGCGGCCGCGTGCGCTCTCTCGTCCTGGCCGGCACGCGGCTGCTGCTGCGCGGCGACCGCCACGAGTGCCCGTGCTGCGGCGGGCGCTTCGCGCGCTTCATCGTGCGCGACGACGCCAGCCGCGTCTGCCCGCGCTGCCGCTCGCGCGAGCGCCAGCGGGTGCTGTGGCTCTACCTGCGGCGGGAGCTGGGGATCGAGGCGTCGGACGCCCGCGTGCTCCACCTCGCTCCCGAGCCGGCGCTGCACGAGCGGCTGCGGGCGCTGCCGCGGCTGCGCTACGAGACCGGCGACCTCGCGCCGGGGCCGCTGGTCGACCGCACGATGGACGTCGAGCGGCTCCCGCATGAAGACGATTCGCTCGACCTCGTGCTGTGCAGCCACGTGCTCGAGCACGTCGCCGACGACGTGGGCGCGGCGCGCGAGCTGGCCCGCGTGCTCGCGCCGGGCGGGCTGGCGTTGGTCCAGGTGCCGGTCGAGCCCACCCAGGCGCGCACCTACGAGGACTTCTCGATCGACACGCCGGCGGGGCGCGAGCACGCCTTCGGGCAGGCCGACCACGTGCGCATCTACGCCGCCGACGTGATCGACCGGCTGCGCTCGGGCGGGCTCGATGTGACCCTGGTCCCGTACGCGGACGAGGTCCCGGCGGAGTTGCGCTTCCGCTGCCTGCTGGCCGACCGCGGGCGCCGCCCCGGCTCCGACATCTACCGGTGCGCCGCGTGACGCGCCCGACGGGCACCTGGACCGACCGGCTGCGCCGCGCCTGGCGCGCCCGGCTCGGCCGCTTCGGCCGGCTCGACCACCTCGCCCACCGGGCGTACTTCCACTGGCAGCGGGCGCTGTTCGCGGTGCGGCTGAACGCTGACGCGCGCAGTGTCGTTCGCTACCTGCGCGTGGAGAGCCGCTGGGCGGGCCCGGAGGCCGTGCCGGTGCGGGTGCGGCCGCTGGACGGCGCCACGATCTGGCTGCGCCCGCGGACGACCGACCCGATCATGCTGCGCGACACGTTCCGCGACCGGGTGCACCCGCCGCCGCCGGAGATCGCCGCGCGCGGCGTGCGCTGGATCGTCGACCTGGGCGCGAACGCGGGCGTGACGGTGGCGGACAACGCGCGGCGCTTCCCGGCCGCGCGGATCGTCGCCGTCGAGCTCGACCCGGGCAACGCCGAGGCCGCGCGGCGCAACACGCGGCCGTGGGCCGACCGGGTGGAGATCCTGCAGGGCGCGGTGTGGGAGTCAGACGGCGAGGTCCCGTTCGTGCACGAGACCGGCCACGAGTACGGCTTCCGCGTCGCCGAGGGCGCGGCGTCGACGACGCGGGCGCTGTCGCTGGACACGATCCTGTCGCACGTGCCGGAGGGCGAGCGGGTGGACTACGTGAAGATGGACATCGAGGGCGTGGAGGCGCGGCTGCTCTCCGGCCCGGCCGCCGCCTGGACCGCGCGGATCGACTCGATCTCGCTGCAGGTCCACGACCCGTACACGCTGGGCGACTGCGCGCGCGACCTGGCGGCGCTGGGGTTCAGCGCGCGCGTGGACCCGCGGCGGATGAACTACATCGTGGGGGTGCGGACGTGAGGCTCGTGGTGTTCCTGCGCGGCATCAACGTCGGCGGCCACAAGCGGATCTCGATGGCCGACCTGCGCGGGCTGCTCTCCGACCGCGGCTACGCGGACGTCAAGACGTACCTGCAGAGCGGCAACGCGGTGGTGACGAGCGACCGCTCGCCGGCCGAGGCCGAGGCGGACATCTCGGCGGCGATCGCCTCGGCGCTCGGCCATGAGGTGGCGGTCGTCGTGCGCACCGCCGACCAGCTCGCGAAGGTCGTGCGCGACGACCCGTTCGCCGACGTGCGCACCGATCACCGCTTCCACCAGGCGGTCTTCCTCGGCGGCAAGCCCGACGCGAAGGCGATCGCCGCGCTGCGGGACACCGACTTCTCGCCCGAGCAGCTCGTCGTCGCCCCGGGCGTGCTGCACGCCTGGTGCCCGGACGGCGTCAACGACAGCCCGCTGATCAAGGCGCTGACCAAGGTGCGCACCACCGCCACCGCGCGCAACTGGCGCACGGTGGAGAAGCTGCTGGAGCTGTCTGCCGGCTAGCGCTTCTGCGCGGCGTCCGGCGACGCCTCCCAGAAGTCGTCGAGCTTCGTCGCGTCGTGCTTGCCGAGCCGCCGCGACAGCGCCCACATCTCCACGGGCTCGTCGCCCTCGTTGCGGTGCGAGCGCGGCGTGCGCGGCGCAACCCGGACGGCCGCGGGCGCGCCGACCCGCTCGATCTCGTCGCCGAAGCGCATGGTCAGCGTCCCGCGGGTCACGAGGTAGAGCTCCTCGATCTCGGCGTGATAGTGGCCGGTGCCCTGCTCGAAGTCGCTGTGCGGCGGGACGCGGATGAGCGTCGCCGCGAGCTGCTCGCAGCCCAGCGCCGCCGTCAGCCGGCGGAACTCGCCGGGGACGTCGCTGCCCGCGTAGTGGTCCTCGACCTCGTCGGGGGCGACGATCGCGTAGTCGGTCATCCCCCTAGGCCTATCACCCGGGGCGGGGTCCGGTCCACGCCGCCCGCTGCGGGGGCAGCGGCGCTGGTGCGCGCGCAGCCGGCGACGGGCGATGGCGGGGTGGGTCATGGCGGCGATGCTGGCGCGGAGACGCGCGAAAGGGAAAGGCCGATCGCGCATCGCGGTCGTGCGGAATCGGCATCACCGGCGCGAGCGGGGCGGGGCATACTCAGCGGCGTGGCCGGCGAGGTCGTCCCCTTCCCCCAGGCTCCCGACGGCGTCGAGATCCGCCACCTGCGGGCGTTCGTGGCGGTCGCCGAGGAGCTGAACTTCAGCCGCGCCGCCGCCCGGCTGTACGTCTCCCAGCCGGCGCTCAGCCGCCAGATCCGCGCGCTCGAGCGGCTGCTCGGCTGCGAGCTGCTGCGCCGCTCGACGCACCGGGTGGAGCTGACCGTCGCCGGCAGCGCGCTGCTCGACCGCGCGCGCCGGCTGCTGGGCGACCTCGACGAGGCGATCGCCGCCACGCAGTCCGTCGGCGGCGAGCTGGCGAACCGGATGGCGACGCTGTGGGCGCCGGTGCTCGAGGTCGTGGCGGCCGATCGCGACATCCAGGAGACGCGCGCCGCCTACGAGAGCCTGCTCGCCCAGGTGCCGATGCCCGACGACATCCAGGTCCGGCCCGCCCTGGCCGGCGGCGTGTCCTCCCTGGAGGTCAGCGCCGGCAGCGAGCTGGGCACCGCGATCCTCTACCTGCACGGCGGCGGCTACATCGTCGGCTCGTCCTAC